>NZ_CAMMHD010000013.1:0-107144 GCF_946496565.1 uncultured Barnesiella sp. | reverse complement strand
GGGACAGTCTGCCGATTGACTCATAATGACGGAATTAAACGACTGTCCCTAAGTAGATTATTTTATCAATATTTCCCAATGATAAATAGATAATCATAATCTATTTGAGTTTGGTGTAAGTTATAACCTCGAGAGTATAGCAATAGCTTGCCGCTGCATCCCCACCCGTACCGATAAAGCGGGGGTGCGACCCCGTGTGGAGTGCGCACCCCGCTGTTGACTCGAACGAGGGCCCCCGGTAGAATGGGGGGCGTAAACAGGTAGGATAAGTGTAACATCCTCGAGTTCGAGTCGAGGTCCCCTCTGGACTCTTTTTTATGAATAGACGTTGCGTGAGTTGTCGCTCAGTCCCCTTTTTTATAGCCCGTGTGCCGTGCCGGTTGCTGCCGGAGGCGGGTGGCGGGCTTGTTTTCTCAGTCGTTTGTTGATATAGAGGCGTGAGGTGGATGATTTCTATCTACCCCCGGCCGATTTTTATTTACCGGAATAGCGAAGGGGGGCAAAAGCGCAAACGGGGTGGCGCTTTATGCCGGGCCGAATCCTGTCGTCGTGACACAAAGATGATAAAAAGATGACCGATGGAAAAGTCGGTGAAAGGGAAGTGTATGAAATGGCGGCGGGGGTGTATGAAATGGGCCGTCGCCTGGCATTTGATACAAGGGGTGCGGGGTGGTGCGGATTAGCGTTTGCGCCAGAGGATGTAGCTGGTGTTGGCGGGCATGCGGTACGACTTGCGGCCGAAGGTGTGGCGCTGCCCTTGGGCATCGGTGCTCCAGCCGTAGGAGAGGCTGCCTACCAGGTAGATGGCGTGGGTGACGCCGAGGTCCTCGAGGGCTTGGGCGAAGTCGTGGAACGACTCGTTCGAGAGGGTCTCGACGACCATGATTTCGCCGTTGCGGTCGCACAGCGAGCGGCGTATCGATTTGTTTTTGGGCTCGTTGTCGACCAGTTTGCCGTTGTCGACGAGCGGATATTGGCGGAAGAAGTAGCCGCCGGTCTCGGTAGCCCGTTCGAAGAGCGGGGAGTTTTCGGCCACGCCTACGGTGATGGTGTCGTGTATGATGGCACAGTAGCCGATTTTGGCTTTGCCCCAGGCCAAGGGTTCGCCCTTGAGCACGAAGGCGCCCACGATTTTACGGTTGTCGCGACGGATGTCGGCGGCCTGGGCTACGAAGATAATCGACGAATCCCGTTCGTCCAGTGCTCCTACCTGCAGCGAGGGGATGGCCCCGTGGGGGATATGGATGCGCAGCGGGATGTCGTTGATGGTGGTGTCGATTGTCTGGGTATAGGGCGTGGCAAGGGTGTCGGGGCAGGAGCCCAGCCGGTCGACCACCCGGGGCTCGGGCACCGTGGTCGTGGAGGGTTGCTGCTCGAAGTAGGAGATGTTCTCTTCGTCGGTCTCGGGTGCCTCATTCCCGGGCGAGAGCAGCAGAAGCAGCGCAATGACCACCCCGATGAGGATAACGATGGCAATCACCCAGCGCAACCATCGGCTGTCGTTTTGGGGACCGTTGGGGGCCGTGGCTCCCGAGTCACCGATAATCCGTATTTCGTCGTCTCTGATATTGTCTTTGAAGTCTGTCATCTTTTATTCCCTTTCCGATTCAACGAGTTCTTTCAACTGTTTGAGCGCCTCGCGCGAGGGCGTCACCGTATATTTGTTCGAGCTGTTGTCCGACAAGATTAACTGCTGTTTGGGCAGGTTGATGTAGTAGATATACCTGCGGTTGATAATCAGTTGCTTTCCTATTCTGATGAAGGCTTTGCCCGACGAACTGCCCAGTTGTTCGGCAATGAGTTTCTCGATTTGTCCCAACTGATAGGTCACTAATCGGGCCTCCCCGTCGGCCAGAATCAAGGTAGAGTAGTTCCCGTCCGACGAGATATAGATGATGCGGTCTTGTGCGATGCGCACCAGATCGGTCGAAGTCGATATGATGAGGTAATCGGACATCTCTCTTTCGTCGGGAACAAATGTAAAGAAGAAATCTTTTCGGGACAAACGAATCGGTCGCGAATGTATCAACCGCGGGGTGGAGTGTATGAAATGACCCCTCGGGCGGACGAAATGGCCCGGAGCGGTCGCGCTCCCCCCCGATGTCGGGCTACTCGGTGGGGAGTAGCTCTACATCGACGTAGATGGGCAGATGGTCCGATGCCTGGGTGACGTCGCCCGAGTGGAATCGGGTGGCGATTTGCGAGTCGGTCACCCGGCAGGGCACGCCGTTGTTCAGTTGCAATACGTAGTCGATGCACATCTTCGGCTCGCGCGACGAGTAAGTATTGCCTTCGACCGAGAGCACCGTCCAGTGCTGCTTGAGGGTCTGCAGGGTCTGCGAATCGGGTTGTGCGTTCAGGTCGCCCAACAGGAATACCGGCTTGTTGCTCTCGCCGTATCGTTCGGTAAAGATTCGGTTGATGTATTCGGCTTCACGCACCTGGGTCTCGGCCTGCAGGTCGAGGTGGGTCGAGGCTACGATGCAGTCGTCGAGCTCGACCACCGCCACGGTGCGAGGTTCGCCGCCCGGCGGCAAGGCGATGGTGTAGTGGTGGCCGATGCGATTGCGGCACACCACCCCGATACCGTACGAGCCACCCCGGTAGGGCATGGCGGGGGCATAGGCATAGTGCCACCTCATGAGGCGGGCCAGACGGTCTATCTGGAAGATGCCGCCCGTGCGGGTGGTGCAGCTGTCGAGCTCTTGCAAGGCCACGGCGTCGGCATCGAGCTCCAGCATCATCCGGGCTATCGAGGCGTAGCTGCCCGAGGTGTATTTGGTGAAGGCCCCCACGTTGTAGCTGACGAGCCGTATTGTGTTCGGGGCTTTGGGGTAGAGTGCGGTGGCTTGGGGGCTGCCGGGGTTCGCTTTGTGCACTTCTTGGGCCTGGCCCTGCAGCGGGAGAACGAGCAGCAGAGCCAGCAGGAAGGCCATCCGTATATCGGTTGTTTTCATGGTTGTACGGGTAGGGGGTTAATAGTTCGACATGTCGGTGACGGCCGTGGGGCAGAGTATGGCGGCGTGGGCGGCGTGCTGGGCAATGGCGGCCTGTTGCTCGGTAACTCCGTCGGGGCGATAGGCGATGCCAATCGACGATTCGCCGAAGAAGGTCTCGAACCAGGCACAGGCAGCCGTGTAGCGGCCATACTTCAGATTCAGGTGGTAGCCGTCGCGGCAGAGGGTGTCGCCCAGGCTGCTGCTGCGGGCATTCTGTATGGCGGTGCCGGTGGGGATAACGATGGTTATGTGCTGACGCTTGGCCACCTGGTCGTAGGAGAATACCACGTCGTCGTACATGGCCTGCTGGTCTTTACCGTAGCGGAAAAATCCCGGGTGGGTCGAGTTCTTGGCGTAGGCCCAGGTCTGCTGCAGGGCATATTGTACGTGGGGGTTGGTCGCATGGGCACGAACGTAGTCCATGAGTTCGGCCAGGTCGGGGAAGTAGGTGCTGTATTGCCCGGCCAGGGAGCTCACCTGCTGGAATACGATGTAGTCCCACTCCTCGTCTTTTAGGGCTTCGAGTAGGGTTGTGCCACGTTCTTCGGAGTATTGACCGTCGACATTTTTGCGGTAGCGATAGGCGGGGCGGTCGTGGCGGGCGTTGTCGAGGTGGCGCTCGATGGAGCATCCGCCTATGTAGGTGTTGGCCACGATGATGTGTTTCCCGGCCGAGCGGGCTACCTCGTCGAGGTACTCGATGCCGTCATCGGCAAAGCTGTTGCCGATGGCCAGTATCTTTACGGTGTCGTTTTGAGCCTGAAGTGCTGCCGACAGGAGCAGGCACAAGGCGAGCAGAAGGGTGTGTTTGGTTTTCATAAGTGATGAATGTGTTTTATTGGATTTCGGGGAGCCAAATTACACAATTTTTTTGTCACGACGATACAAATGGACCCAATTTTTGAACCGAAAAAAGCGCGGCGTACCGGAGTGAGAGTCGTTGTCTTGCGGGTGCGGGCGAGTGCGATTACGCATTATCCCAGCGTAATCGAATAGCGGCCGTGACGCAGGTCTTTGATAATCTCGAAGACCAGTTGCAGAATCTGGGGAATGGCTCTCCTGATTTCGGGCGAGAGGTGCATGCCCAGGCTGTGGCAGTTGCGCACGCTCACGGCCAGCAGTTCGATTTGCGGAGCCTCACCCAGGAGCAGCATGGCGTCGATCATCTCTTTCAGCCCTATTTCGTGGGCGCTCAGCAGGGGCGGGTAGTCGCGGGAATATCGGGGAGAGAGTCTTCGTATGGTCCCGACCGGACGGTTGTCGAGGGCTGCATCTACGAGAATGATGCGAGGATAGCTTTGCAACGTCTCCAGCAGGGCCAGTCCCCCGGTCCCCCCGTCGAGGACATCGACGCCGTGAGGCATCTCCATTTGGCTGAGGGTATGTACGATGTGTATGCCTATCCCCTCGTCGTTGAGCACGAGGTTTCCTATCCCCAGCACGAGGATAGGTTCGCTGTCGGGGGCCGTTTGGCGGGGCCTATTTTCGTTTCGTTTCATGGCTTATCTCTTCTTTTTGTCGGTGTATCTGTTGTTGCTGGTTTTGCTCGGTTTCATACTCCTCGGCCAAATCTTCCCGGATGAACTTCCACCCGCCGATAATCGATGAGGCGATGCCGTTGCGCTCGATGTAGTCGTGGTAGAAGACCAGATAGATGTGTGCTATGGAGAAGAGGATAAAGGCCCACATGGCCAGGTGGTGAATCTGCCGCACGACGAAGAATCCGCCGCATAGTTGGAGTATCCACAAGAAGAAGGGCTCCATCACGTTGTTGGTCGATACGCAGAACATGGCCAGACCGGTGACAGTCTGGATGATAAACAGCACGAATACCCCGAAGTAGGTAAAGGCGGCCAGGCTGTTGTGTCCGATGTCGTAGAGGGGTTTGGGCGAGAGTAGCAGCACGTCGACCTTGGTCGTGTCGCGTATGCCCCGCCACTGCTTTCGGGTGAGGGGCAGGTAGTTGTTCCAGCGTGCAAACGAGTTGCCGGCAAAGGCCCAGTAGAGGCGTACGAGAAAGTTGAGGATAAAGACAAAGGCGGCTACGAAATGGATAAACCGTACCCAGCCAAACCAGTAGTTGGCCTCGGGGGGCGTGGCGTGCTGGATGGCCGGTGGATTGCCTATGAGGTAACCGGTCACACACAGTACGACAATGGCGACTGCATTGGCCCAGTGGAAGATACGCACGGGTAACTCCCAGACGTATATCTCGCGTAAGGATTTTTGACGGCTTATCATAACAGTTTCTTTTTTTTGAGGTTATCGTTATATCAGTTCACAGCGGTGTATGTGTTCGCCCCGCTCGTCGTAGAGATGTACGGCGCAGGCCATACAAGGGTCGAACGAGTGTATGGTGCGTATGATTTCGAGCGGAGTTTGCGGGTCGGCGACCGGGGTGCCGATGAGCGAAGCCTCGAAGGCCGACCGTTGGCCGCGAGTATCGCGGGGCGAAGCGTTCCAGGTGGTGGGCACAATCATCTGGTAGTTCGACACTTTGCCATCCTTGATGTTTACATAGTGGGCCAGCGAACCGCGGGGAGCCTCGGTGAGGCCTACGCCCTGTGCCGTCTCGGGCCAGGTGCGGGGTTCCCACTTGACCCCGTTGAACATGCGGTAGTCGCCGTTCTTGATATTTTGCAGCAGGGCAGTGTAGAAGTCGGTTTGCCAGTCGGCCAGCAGACTGGCTTCGATGGCTCGGGCCAGGGTGCGACCTGCGGTGGAGTACATGGCTTCGTAGCCGACTCCCAGCTGGTCGAGACATCGGGTGGTGATGGCTCGGTAGGTTTCGTCGCCGCAGGCGTGTGCCACGATATTGCGGGCCAGGGGACCTGTCTCCATGGGCATGCCTTTGTAGCGGGGGGTTTTTATCCAGCTGTAAGGCTGGTCGCGATCGAGGTACTGGTAGGGGGGTGTGGCTCCGGTGTAGTCGAGATGCGTTTCGCCTACCGAGGGGTGCAGGCCCACCTCCTTGCCCTGCGAATAGGAGTACCACGAGTTGTTCACAAACTCGAGCAGACCGTCCATGGCCCAAGGGTCGAACTCGACAACCCGCGACAGGTCACGGTCGACGACGATACCTCGGGGGCTCTTGTAGGTCGACAATTCGCCGTAGTGCCCCATGGGGTAGTCGCCGTAGGCGATGTAGTTGTGCAGGCCTCCACCGATGCGGGTCCACTCGGGATAGTAGGAGAGGATGGCCAGCACGTCGGGCAGGTATACCTGTTGCACGAAGGTCTGAGTGCGTTCGATAATCTGGGCTACGTAGTTGAGCCGCTCCATGTTGAGGGCGTTGGGGTCGTTGATGTTGATGGCACAGGCCATACCTCCCACCAGGAAGTTGGGGTGCGGGTTCTTTCCGCCGAAGATAGTCTGTATCTTCACCATCTCCTTTTGCACGTCGAGAGCCTCGAGATAGTGAGCCAGAGCCACGAGGTTGACCTCGGGCGGCAGTTTGTAGGCGGGGTGTCCCCAGTAGCCGTTGGAGAAGATGCTGAAGCGGCTGGTCTCGATGAACCGCTCGATGCGTTCCTGTATCTCGACAAAGTAACCTATCGAGTTCTTGGGCCAGGGCGAGAGGCTTTGGGCCACCTCGGCCGCTTTGCGGGGATCGGCTTTCAAGGCCGACATCACATCGACCCAGTCGAGAGCCTGTAACTGGTAGAAGTGGGTCACATGGTCCTGTATGGTTACGGCCGACTGCATGAGGTTGCGCACCTGCTCGGCATTGGGGGGTACGACGATGCCGAGGGCATTCTCGACCGCCCGTACCGAACAGAGCGAGTGTATCGAGGTGCATACGCCGCACACGCGCCCTACATAGGCCCACACGTCGCGGGGGTCGCGGTCTTTGACAATAATCTCGATGCCGCGTATCATGGTGCCCGAGCTGAAGGCGTCGGTGATGACGCCCCCTTCGATGTCGGCCTCGATGCGCAGGTGGCCTTCGATTCGGGTGATGGGATCTACAACAATTCGTTTGGTCATGGTTCGGTGTTTTTAGCGGTTAGTCTTTCTCCTGTTCCAGGTGGTACGCCTTCCGTTCGAGAGTTCTCTCCTGTTGCTCGATTTGCCGTTCGTCGGCGGCAAAAGCCTCGCGGTTAGGTTCGTCGTTGTCCATCTGGTTTTTAATGAGTTTACGTTTCTGTATATTGGTTACAACGGCATGAGCCGCCACACCGGCCGCAGCTACGGCGGTGAGCCCCAGTCCTATCTGGTCGGCTGTGGCTTCGATGCCGAATCCGTTGACATCGGGCAGGTGGTGATACAGGGGTTCGGCATCCCAGAATCCGGGTTCGGCACAACCGATGCAGCCGTGTCCCGACTGGATGGGATAGCTTACCCCCTCGTTCCATTTGATGACGGCACACGAGTTGAAGGTGTTGGGGCCCTTGCACCCCATCTTGTAGAGGCAATACCCCTTCTTGGCATTCTCGTCGTCGAAGGCTTCGACAAAGAGTCCGGCATCGAAGGCCGGCCGGCGGTAACAGGTGTCGTGTATGCGGCGTCCGTAGAAGGTGACGGGTCGCCCCATGGCATCGAGTTCGGGTAGTCGGTCGAAGGTGAGGATGTAGGTGATGACCCCGGCCATGACATCGGCGATGGGCGGACAGCCCTGCACGTTGATGACCGGTTTGCCCGATATGATTTTATGCACGGGTTTCGTATCGGTGGGATTGGGATAGGCACCCTGCACGCAGCCCGACGAGGCACAGTTGCCCCAGGCGATGATGGCGCTCGCTCCTTGGGCGGCCTCGTCGAAAATCTCTTTGGCCGAACGGCCGGCAATGGTGCAGTAGCCGGGATTGCCCAAGGGGATGGAACCTTCGACAATCATAATGTATTTGCCCCAGTTGGCTTTCATGGAGCGGTCGCGCACGGCTTCGGCCTGGAAGCCGCTGGCCGCCATGAGGGTGTCGGAGTAGTCGAGCGAAATCATCTCGAGCAGAATTTGCCCCACGAGCGGATGCGACGAGCGCAGAAACGACTCGCTGCAGCAGGTGCACTCTTGAAAGTGAAACCAGAGTACCGGTTTGCGGGGCTTGGACTGCAGGGCATCGACCACCTGGGCCAGACCGCTTTGCTGCAGTCCCAGCATGGCTCCCATGATGCCGCAGAATTTGAGAAACTGGCGGCGGGTATAACCCTTCGCCTTCAGCTCTTGGTAGAATGTTTTTTCTTTTCCCATGACAGATAGGTGTTTGGTCGTTTCAACAAATGCGCGGCAGTTGCTCACCGCTCAGCATATCGAGAACCCGGGTTTGCCCCAGGGCAAGTTGCAGTAGTACTTCGGGCCGACGGTCGTCGGTCACGTGGCCGATGAGGCGGGCCTCCTTCCCGTGCGGGTCGTTGTGGATGAGGCGCAGGGCCTGTTCGCTATACTCGTCGGGCAGGAATACGAGCAGAATGCCTTCGTTGGCCACATAAAGGGGATCGAGCCCCAGCAGGTCGCAGGCCGCCCGTACCGACGGGGCAATGGGCAGAGCCTCTTCGTCGAGGGTGATGGTTACGCCGGCCCCCTCGGCTATCTCGTTGAGGGTGCTCGACAGGCCTCCCCGGGTGGGGTCGCGCAGCATGTGCACGTCGGGGACTCCGGCCAGCAGGTTCGACACGATGTGGGTGAGGGCGGCCGTGTCGCTCTCGATGGTCGTCTCGAATCCCAGATTTTCGCGCGTGGAGAGAATCGACACCCCGTGATTGCCTATCGGGCCGGTCACGATTATGGCATCGCCTTTCTTCACTCGGTGAAGGCCTATTTCGATATTGCCGGGTACGACGCCTATGCCCGAGGTGTTGATGTAGAGTCCGTCGCATTTGCCATGCTCCACCACTTTGGTGTCGCCGGTGACAATCGACACTCCGGCTCGTAAGGCAGCCTGGTGCATGGCTTCCACGACTTTCCGCAGAGTGTCGAGGGGCAATCCCTCTTCCAGGATGAAGGCGGCCGAGAGGTAGAGCGGCGTCGCTCCACAGCAGAGCAGGTCGTTTACCGTGCCGTTTACGGCCAGGTAGCCAATGTTACCTCCGGGGAAAAAGAGGGGCGACACCACAAACGAGTCGGTGGTGAACGCTATGCGAGGTGAGGCGATGGTGAGGGTGGCTCCGTCGTGAGCCTGCTCGAGCCAGCGGTTGGCAAAGGCCGGATAGAAGAGGGTCTCGATGAGCCGGCCGGTCATGCGTCCGCCCCCGCCGTGAGCCAGGGTAATGCAGTCGTTGGGCTGCGTGGGTAGAGGGCAATCGGGTATATTCATATTCTTCTTTTTTTTAAGCGGTTCGGTAGCGGTAAAATGCGGCGCAGGCACCTTCGCTCGATACCATCGAGGGGCCCAGCGGGGAGTCGGGGGTGCAGCCTCGACCGAAGAGCGGACATTCGCAGGGCGAAATCTGTCCCTTCATGATTTCTCCGGCCCGGCAGGGCGAGGTGTCGGCAGAGTTTTGTATCGCACAGTGAAAACGGTTTCGTGCCTCATATTGTTCATAGGCTGGGCGCAGTTTCAACCCGCTGCCGGCAATGGTTCCCAACCCTCGCCAACGGGCATCGCAAGGGGTAAAATAGCGGGTTGTCTCGCGGCGGGCACGCACGTTGCCCTGAGGGGCGACAGCCCGAGGGTAGGCGTTGACGACCCGGGTCTCTCTCCGGGCCCGGAGTTGTACGGCCCGGTAGATGCCGTAGAGCAGATCGGCCGGTTCGAAGCCGGTAACGACGATGGGACGTCCCGTCTGCCGGGCCAGTTGCTGGTACTCTTCGAGGCCGGTAATCGAGCAGACGTGTCCGGCCGCGAGCAGGGCGTCGATACGGCATTCGGGATCGCGGGCCAGCTGTTCGATTGCAGCGGGCAGGGTGAAGAGCGAAGTGAGCAGCGAGAGGTTATCACGTCTGTCGGCGATGGTTTCACTCAGCAGCAGGGTGTAGAGCGGGGTAGTGGTCTCGAAGCCGACAGCCAGAAATACCACTTGTCGGTGCCGGTTCTCGCGGGCAATCTTCAGAGCGTCGAGCGGTGAGTAGACGATGCGGATGTCGTGCCCTTCGGTACGCAGATGTTGCAGGCTGATGCCCTCGGTATCGGGCACACGCATCATGTCGCCGAAGGTGCAGAGTATCGTGTCGGGCATGCGGGCTATGGCCAGCGCCTGAGCTACGGTCTCGGCCGGGGTGACACATACGGGGCAGCCCGGGCCGTGAATCATCCGTACGGTATCGGGCAACAACTCTTCGATGCGGTAGCGCGACAGGGCATAGGTCTGTCCGCCGCACACCTCCATGATGCGGATCGGCTGTACGGCCTCCTGCCGGATGGCCCGAAGCAGGGCAGTGAGGTTGCGGGGATCCCGGAAGGGGCTGTCATACCACATGGCTCTCGGGGTTCAGGTGACGGGCCAGTGTTTCGAAGTCGGCCAAGGTGGCTTCGGCCTCCTCCCGGTCGAGCCGGGCAATGGCCATACCGGCGTGGGCCAGGATGTAGTCGCCTGTCGAGACGTCGGTATATTGAATGCAAATCTCTTTGTACACGCCGCCGAAATCGACGGTTGCCATACGCAGGGTGGGTGAGTTGTCGATGGCGACAATCTTCCCGGGAATAGCCAGACACATGTTCGTTCGTTTTTTCGAGTATGCCCCATGAACAACTTACCGGCCTCGATTGTTTAAGGAGGAGTCTGAAAAAAACATTTGCAGATGAATCAGTATCACATACATGTCAGGGGGCTTGTACAGGGTGTGGGATTCCGCCCCTGCGTCTATCGCCTGGCTACCGAAATGGGTTTACACGGCTATGTAGATAACAGCAACGACGGTGTACTCGTTGTATTGCAGGCGACCGAGGAGCAGAAAGATTGTTTCGTGAGGGCGTTGCCCGAAGCGGCTCCGGCAGTCGCTACCATCGAGCGAATCGATGTCGAGACTCTTCCGGCTACTACGACGTACGATTGCTTCGAGATTGCTCCCAGTCGCAGCGACGGCAACGAGATTACCCGCATTAGCCCCGATATAGCCATCTGTCCCGAGTGTTTGCAAGACCGTCGTCGACAGCCCCACCGTATCGATTACCCCTTTATCAACTGTACTCACTGCGGACCCCGCTTTACTATCATCAAGGCTCTGCCCTACGACCGTGGGGTGACCACCATGAGCGACTTCGAACTGTGCGACACCTGTCGCCGCGAATATGCCGATGTGAACGACCGCCGGTTTCACGCCCAGCCTATTGCCTGCAATCGTTGTGGTCCCGTGTATACGCTGCGCGACTCGAGCGGAGAGCTGGAGCGCGACTACCGTCGTCTGGTAGAGCGTGTGGCATCGACCCTGTCGGGCGGTGGACTGGTTGCCCTGAAGAGCATGGGCGGGTACAACTTGTTGTGCGATGCCGACAATGCGCAGGCGGTGGCCCGCCTGCGCAAGTTGAAGGGGAGGTACGCCAAACCGTTGGCCGTGATGTATCGCGACGAGGCTACCGCCACCGACGACCTGGCCCTCACCGACGAGGAGCGTCGGGCCCTGACTTCGTGGCGCCGTCCCATCGTCGTGTCGCACGAACGGGCTCACCATGCCTCCTGGCTCAACGAGGGGTATCGCTCATTGGGAGCACTTTTGCCCTATATGGCCATTCATTACGACCTGTTCGAGGCGGCCCCCCGGTTGCGGCGTATGGTTGTTACCAGTGCCAACCTGAGCGGAAATCCTATTGTCATTGCCGATGGTGAGGCTCATGACCAGTTCGACTCGCAAGTAGAACTGGTGGTGTCGTACAATCGCGAGATTTACAACCGGATAGACGATTCGGTGGTGTGCGAGTATGACGGCTTGTGCCGTCCCGTGCGTCGGGCCCGGGGGTATACGCCCGAACCGTTGCACAACCTGCAACCCACCGAAGGCATTCTGGCCGTGGGGGCCGAGCAGGTTTCGAGTTTTGCCGTGGGCAAACACGACGATATTCTGCTGGGGCAGTACATTGGCGAGTTGTCTTGTCGCGAGAATCTTGCCTTTTTCGAAGAGTCGTTTTCGCATTTTGCCACGCTGTTTCGTTTCACACCCCACTGTGTGGTGTGCGACCTGCATCCCGACTATGCGGCTACGATGTGGGGCGAACGGTATGCCGCCGAGCAGCATATACCCCTCTATCGGGTACAACACCACCACGCTCATGCCGTGGCCGTGATGGTCGAGTATGACCTCGAGGGCGAGGTGTTGGCCTTGTGTCTCGACGGCACGGGTTATGGCGACGACTGTACGATTTGGGGCGGGGAGCTGTTGCGCTGCTCGCGTACCCGATACCGCCGTCTTTCGCATCAGCCCTATTTGCCTATGCCGGGAGGCGATGTGGCTGCCCGTGAACCGTGGCGCATGGCCGTGTCGCTGCTCTATTCGCTCTACGGCGAGGCGATGCCTTTGCCTCCCGATTTCGTGGAACGGGTAGGAGCCGACCGTATCAAACTGATAAGTCGCCTGATAGCCCGCCGTATCAACACCCCGCTGAGTTCGGGTGCGGGCCGGCTCTTCGATGCCGTGGCTTCGCTTCTGGGGGTAGCCGATTACAACCGCTATCAGGCCGAGGCTCCGCAGAAGCTGGAGCAGTTGGCCGACGAGTCGGTGACGAAGGTCTATCCCTTCGACCATAATAATCCTCTCGATATCTCGTGGCTGGTGGTGGCTATGGTGAACGACCTGCGTAACGGCGTATCCCGGGGTGAGATAGCCATGGCCTTTCACAACACCTACGCCGCCATGTGGTGTGCCGAGGTGGCCCGGCAGGCTGCCCGGCAGAAACTGTCGCGGGTGGTTCTCTCGGGAGGTGTTTTACAAAACAGGCTCTTGACCAATCGGCTGATGGCCCTGTTGCGTCAAGTAGGGTTGCAGCCCTATTTGCCGGCTCTCGTGCCATGCAACGATGCCGGTATTGCCGTGGGGCAGATGGCTGTCGCTGCGGCGTGGCTGGAGCGGAGTGCGATTTTGAAAACCGATTGAAGAGGGTGACGTTATGCACGAATTGTCGTTGGCTTGCAGTGTGGTCGAGTTGATCGGTAGCGAGTTGTGCCGGCATGGCGGCGGTACGCTACGAACCGTCGAGGTGACGGTGGGCGAGCTGTCGGGGGTCGATAGTGAGGCTTTTGCCTATGCCCTGCAGATGGTACTCGATCGCAGTGACTATGCCGGTGCCCGGGTGGCACTCACCCGGGTGTCGCCCCGTTCGCGATGCCGGGCTTGCGGTGCTGTTTTCGCTCCCGCATCGCTCTATGCGCCTTGTCCGCAATGCGGTGGCTACGATACCCGGTTGGAGGCCGGGCAAGAGTTTCGCCTCACGTCGTTGACGGTCGAGTCTGATGAAGATAAACCTTAAAAACAAAACAATAAAACTATGTGTACCACTTGTGGTTGTGGCCATCGGGAGATGAGCCACGAAGAGATGCACCGTCGGGGGTTGCCTCATGGGCACGACACGGCGGTCGATATTGCCGTAGAGCAGGATATATTGAGTGACAACAATCGGGTGGCCCGGCAAAATCGGGCTCGCTGGAGTTCGATGGGGTGTGTGGCCATCAATCTGGTCAGTTCGCCGGGATCGGGCAAGACCGCATTGCTGGAACAGACCCTCGTCCGTCTGGACGAGCGGGGATTCCGGCGAGTGGCAGTTATCGAGGGCGACCAACATACCGACAACGATGCCGGCCGTATCCGTCGACTGGGTGTTCCCGCCGTCCAAATCAATACCCACAACGGTTGTCACCTCGATGCCCGCATGGTGGCCGAGGCGTTCGACGAGCTGCAAGTCTCCGACTCGCTGCTCTTTATCGAGAATGTAGGTAATCTGGTCTGCCCCGCCATGTTCGATTTGGGTGAGCATCTGCGGGTTGTCTTGCTGAGTGTAACCGAGGGCGACGACAAGCCGCTGAAGTATCCCTATATGTTTGCTGGGGCCGACATCTGTGTAATCAACAAGATCGATTTGTTGCCCTATGTCGATAGTCGTATAGACCGGCTGAAAGAGAATGCCTTGAAAATCAACGCAGATATTCGGTTTTTTGAAACATCGGCCACTCGAGGAACGGGGCTCGACGCGTGGTGCGACTACCTTGGCTCGTGTCTCGAGAGAAAGGAGGCAATATGAATTTCTTCGACGAGATGGCCGGCGTGTGGGACCGCACCAGTCGCCCCGATGCCGCAAAAATAGCGTCGTTGCTGTCGCTCTTGAGGCTTTCGCAGGGCGAGACGGTGCTCGATGTAGGTACGGGTACAGGTGTGATGATACCCTATATTCGTGAACGGGTAGGCTCCTATGTGCCGATTGTGGCCGTAGACAGTTCGGCCAAGATGTTGCATGAGGCTTCGTTGCGCTATGCCGGCGAAGGTGTACATTTTATTCAGGCCGATGTGGAGCGTGACCGGTTGGCCGGTCGCTTCGATGCCATTCTGCTCTATTCGGTTTTTCCACATTTTCGTTATCCGGTCGACACGATAGCCCGGTTGGTAACCGACAATCTGCGTTGCGGCGGGCGTCTGCTCATTGCTCATGCGCAAGGGCGTCGACATCTCAACCAGATACACGAGCGACTCGTCTCGCAGGTCTTTTCGCGCAAGCTACTCCCCGTAGCCGAGCAGGTCGAGCAGTTTACCCGGGTGGGACTCACGGTCACCTCGTTCGATGAGACCGACGAGAGCTATCATATCCTGTTGCAACGGGTGGGAGTAGGAGATGAGTTGAGTGTCTCGGTGGCCGAGGCTATTTATGAGTAGGTCCGTTAGGTTTGCTGGCTCGCAATATCTCCCGCTTGCCGTGGGGTGGGCCCGGCAGTCGCTCGACGGTGAAGCCGATGGACTGCAACCGTCGCCTGATTTCGCCCTTGGCGCAGTAGGTGGTGAGTATGCCGCCGGGAGCCAGATGGTCGTAGAGGGTGCGGAATATCGACTCGCTCCACATCTCGGGCTGTTTCTCGGGGGCGAAGGCGTCGAAGTAGACCACGTCGTAGAGCCCATCGACCGGGGTGCGGGTGAGGTCGGCGTGACGTTTGAGCAGGGTGAAGTTCGGAGCAATTTCGACCGGGTGGTCCCACTCGCAGCGGTGCAGCCGGGCAAAGGCCGGGCTCTGTTGCGGGGCGATGCGGGCGGGATAGTCGAGTCGGTCGGCAACCTCGGGGTCGAGCGGATAGAGCTCAAATGCGGTGTAGCGGATGTGCAATCCTCGCTCCTGGGCCTCGAGCAGGGTGAGCCAGGCATTCAGGCCGGTGCCGAATCCCACCTCGAGCAGGTCGATATTGCGTTTGTCCCGGGCCCGCAGAGCCATGTCGATGTAGACGTGGCGCGCCTCGGTCAGGGCCCCTTTGGTCGAGTGGTAGTGCTCGTCCAGCCCGGGCAGGTAGAGGGTAGGCACCCCGTCGTCGGTCGTTTGTATGACTATCGTGTCGCTCATCGGTCGGTTGTGTACAGATGTGGAACAAAAGTAAGACAATCTTTCCGATAAAGCGAGCCGGAGAAAAAAAATTAGGTAGTGTAAAAATTTAAAACAAATGTAATATCCTGTCTATCTTCGACCAGCTATCTTTGTAGCGGACAATCATACAGCGAGTTTTCGCCCTCGCTTTGTCTCGAAGGGTATCGACCGATGCTCTCTTGAACATAGACAGTGTTAAATATCTATACAATACGACGATGAAAAATTCCTTTTTTAGCCGATTCACCCCCAAAGAACCCAAGTTTTTCCCTTTGTTGAAACAGTTGTCCGAGGTGCTGGTTGCCTCGTCGGCCGTACTGGTGGAGAGTATGGACCACGACAGATCCGACGAGCGCGATGCCTACTACAAACGTATCAAAGACCTGGAGCGTGAGGGCGACCGCCTGGCGCATCGTATCTTCGACGAACTGGGTACCACCTTCATTACCCCCTTCGACCGGGAGGACATACAGGCGTTGGCTTCGCACATGGACGATGTAATCGACGGCATAAACAGTTGCGCCAAACGTATCTCGATTTACAATCCGCATGCCATTGGGGCAACCGGCAAGGAGTTGAGCCTGCTGGTACAGCAGGAGGCCGATTGCATCTGCAAGGCGATGGACGAGCTCGAGCGTTTCCGCAAGAACCCCACCCGGTTGCGCGAGTACTGCTCCCGGTTGCACGACATCGAGAACCAGGCCGACGATGTGTATGAACTCTTCATCAAACGGTTGTTCGAGGAGGAGAAAGATTGCATCGAACTGATCAAGGTGAAAGAGATCATGCAGATACTCGAGAAGACCACCGACTCGGCCGAGCATGTGGGCAAGGTGTTGCGGACGTTGATTGTGAAATATGCCTAACGACCGGGTGCCATGGAGTTGCTGATTATTATCATAGTTCTGGCGCTGTTGTTCGACTTTATCAACGGCTTTCACGATGCCGCCAACTCGATAGCGACCATCGTATCGACCAAGGTGCTCACCCCCTTTCAGGCGGTGTTGTGGGCGGCCTTCTTCAACTTTATTGCCTTCTTCATAGCCAAGTACATCATCGGCGGATTCGGTATTGCCAACACCGTGTCCAAGACGGTAGTCGAGGAGTTTATCACCCTGCCTATCATTCTGTCGGGTGTCATTGCCGCCATCATCTGGAACCTCTTCACCTGGTGGAAAGGCATCCCCTCCTCGTCGTCGCATACCCTTATCGGCGGCTTTGCCGGGGCGGCCATCATGGCCAGCGGCTTCGGGGCCATACAGCTCAACATCATTCTCAAGATAGCTGCCTTCATCTTTCTGGCTCCTTTTATCGGTATGGTGGTAGCTTTCGGCTTCACGATACTGGTGTTGCATATTTGCCGCCGGGCCAATCCGCACAAGGCCGAGGTGTGGTTCAAGCGGTTGCAGCTGGTCTCGTCGGCCATGTTCAGCATAGGCCACGGCCTGAACGACTCGCAGAAGGTGATGGGTATTATCGCCGCCGCCCTCATTGCGGCTCACTCGCTGGGGCTGGGTGCGGGTATCGACAGCATAGCCGACCTGCCCAACTGGGTAGCCTTCTCGTGCTTCACGGCCATCTCGCTGGGTACCATGTCGGGCGGTTGGAAGATTGTCAAGACCATGGGTACCAAGATTACCAAGGTGACCCCGCTCGAAGGGGTGGTAGCCGAAACGGCCGGAGCCTTTACCCTCTACCTGACCGAGTTCCTGAAGATTCCGGTGAGCACGACCCATACCATCACGGGTGCCATCATCGGCGTGGGTGCCACCAAGCGGCTCTCGGCCGTGCGTTGGGGTGTGACCAAGGACCTGTGGGTGGCCTGGATTCTCACCATCCCGGTGAGCGCCCTGCTGGCCGCCGGCATCTATTGGGTGGTCTCTCTCTTTGTGTAGTGGCAAATATTGCAGATATTCGAATATAAATTTACAATTTGAATAGAAAGTTGGAAAATAATTTGCATTTTGTTTTTAAAGCGCTATATTTGTCGTGAATTATAATTGAGCATTATGTTGTTTCTATCGTTGCATCATCACCATCATTTGCATATTCCTCGCAGAGGGGTACGGTGAGTCGTGCATGTAGAAATGGCATGGAGAATATTTATATAGGCTTACCGTAGTTGCGGTAAGCCTTTTTTCTTTTAAAAAAGAGTTGAAGCATGTTGCGAATTGCCATTCAGTCGAAGGGGCGCCTCTATGAAGAGTCGATGGCCCTGTTGGAAGAGGCCGGCATCAAGTTGCCGGGCGGAAAGCGAACCCTGTTGGTCTCGGCGCGGAACTTCCCGGTCGAGGTGTTGTTTTTGCGAGACGACGATATACCCGAGTCGGTCGCCTCGGGGGTAGCCGATGTAGGTATCGTGGGTTTGAACGAGGTGTTGGAGAAACGCTGTCCCGTAGGGGTGCTCAAGAAGTTGGGCTTTGGACGATGCCGCCTTTCGCTGGCTATCCCGCAGGACGTGGACTACCCGGGCCTCGGTTGGTTTTCGGGGCGCAAGATAGCCACCTCGTATCCCGGTATCCTCTCCGATTTTCTGCACCGCAACGGCATCGAGGCCGATATTCACGTGATAGCCGGGTCGGTCGAGATTGCCCCCGGCATTCGCCTGGCCGATGCTATTTTCGATATAGTGAGCTCGGGTAGTACGCTAGTGAGCAACCGGCTGAAGGAGGTAGAGCAGGTGGTCGAGTCGGAGGCGGTGCTTATCGGTACCGATTCGCTGTCGGACGAAAAACAGGAGATTCTCGACGAGCTCCTCTTCCGTTTCGAGTCGGTGCAGGCGGCCGATGGCAAGAAGTATATCCTGATGAATGTGCCGCAAACGCGGCTGGCCGACGTGCTTGCCGTGTTGCCGGGCATCAAGAGCCCCACGGTCATGCCTTTGGCCGATCCGGCTTGGTGCTCGGTGCATACGGTACTCGACGAGAAGCGCTTTTGGGAGATAATCAACCGTTTGAAGGGCGCCGGTGCCGAAGGTATCGTGGTGCTCGATATTGAAAAGATGATTTTGTAGTATGGCAGTAAGGATTTATGACAATCCGCCCCGCGAGCAGTGGGCGGAGATTGTGGCCCGGCCGAAGATTGACCTGGCCGACTTGTCGCGTACCGTGGCCGAGGTGTTGGAGGCGGTGCGGGTCGAAGGCGACGAAGCGTTGCGGCGTTACGAGCGCCGGTTCGACGGGGTGGAGTTAGCCGGTTTTCAGGTAACTCCCGACGAAATCGAGGCGGCGTCGGCCGCCGTGTCGCCCGAGCTGAAGGCGGCCATCGGGCAGGCTATCGACAACATTACGAAGTTTCACGCCTCGCAGGCCGTGGCCGTGCACAAGGTCGAGACTACACCCGGGGTATGGTGCTGGCAGAAGGCCGAAGGCATCGAACGGGTGGGCATCTATGTGCCGGGGGGTACGGCGCCCCTCTTCTCGACGGTGCTGATGCTGGCCATTCCCGCCCGGTTGGCCGGTTGCCGCGAGGTGGTGATGTGTACGCCGCCGGGACGCGATGGACGCGTTGCCCCGGCTATCCTCTATGCCGCTCGTGCTACGGGGGTAGACCGCATTTTCAAACTGGGGGGTGTGCAGGCCATCGGGGCCCTGGCTTTCGGTACGGCCAGCGTGCCTGCGGTGAGCAAGATTTTCGGGCCGGGCAACCGCTATGTGATGGCGGCCAAGCAACAGGTGCAGATGCAAGGCGTGGCTATCGACATGCCGGCCGGGCCGTCGGAGGTGATGGTGGTGGCCGATTCCGGGGCCGACCTCCGTTTCGTGGCGGCCGATTTTCTGTCGCAGGCCGAGCACGGGGCCGACAGCCAGTCGGTACTGGTGACGTCGTGTCGCGACCTGGCCGACCGTTTGCCGGACGAAATCGAGCGCCAGGCTTCCCGGCTTCCCCGGTACGAATGGATAGCCAAGTCGCTTGCCCACAGCTCGATTGTGCTGCTCGACGACGACCGGGAGCAGCTCGACCTGGTCAATGCCTATGCCCCCGAGCACCTGATTGTGCACCGGGCCGATGCCGAGGCGTGGGCCGCGGGTGTGGTCAATGCCGGCTCGGTATTTCTGGGCTATTACTCTCCCGAGAGTGCGGGCGATTACGCCTCGGGTACCAACCACACGCTGCCCACGAGCGGATATGCCCGGGCTTACAGCGGGGTCAATCTCGACAGCTTCACCCGCAAGATAACCTTTCAACACATCTCGCCCGAGGGGCTGAAGAATCTCGGCCCCGTCATCGAGACCATGGCTGCCGCCGAAGAGCTGGAGGCTCACTGTCGGGCGGTGACCATACGTTTGCAAAACCTGAATAAAGCGAATGACCATGACAACCTCGAGTAAATCCATAGAGCAGTGGGTGCGCCCCAACATCCGTCGGTTGCAGCCCTACTCGTCGGCCCGAAACGAATTTTCGGGCGAGGCTTCGGTGTGGCTCGATGCCAACGAAAGCCCCTTCAACACTCCCTACAACCGTTATCCCGACCCCTTGCAGTGGGCCGTGAAGCAGCGCCTGGCCCGGCAACGCGGCGTAACGCCTCAGCAGATTTTCCTCGGGGTGGGGAGCGACGAGGCCATCGACCTGCTCTACCGCATCTTCTGCACGCCGGGCAGGCACAATGCCTTGTCGATAACTCCCACCTACGGCATGTATCGGGTGTGTGCCGACATTAACGACGTGGCCTATCGCGAAGTGCCCTTGAATGCCGACTTTTCGCTCCCGGTCGAGGCTATTCTGGCTGCGGCCGATGCCGACAGCCGGCTGTTCTTCGTCTGTTCGCCCAACAACCCCACGGGCAATGCCTTCCCCGAAGAGGAGATTGAAAGGCTCCTGACCGGTTTCGAGGGTATCGTGGTGGTCGACGAGGCGTATATCGACTTCTCGTCGCGCCCTTCGTGGCTCGGCCGGTTGGCCGAGTTTCCCAATCTGGTGGTGCTGCAAACCCTTTCGAAGGCGTGGGGCAGTGCCGGGGTGCGGTTGGGCATGGCCTTTGCCGCGCCGGAGATTATCGACTATTTCAATCGGGTGAAGTATCCCTACAACATCAGCGCGCCGGTGCAGCGCTATGCCCTCGAGATGCTCGACCGGGCCGACGAGGTGAGCCGCTGGGTGGCCGATACGCTGGCGGTGCGCGACCGTTTTGTCGGGCAGTTGGCTGCGTTGCCTCTGGTGCAGCGGGTCTATCCCAGCGATGCCAATTTCGTGCTGGTGCGGGTCGACGAGGCCACGGCCGTGTACCGTTGGCTGCTCGACGAGGGCATTGTGGTGCGCAACCGCTCGTCGGTGCGGCTGTGCAACGATTGTCTGCGCATCACCATCGGCACGGCCGACGAAATGAATCTGTTGTTTCAGGCGCTAAGCCGTTATCCTAAAAGAATGAGTCTATGAAACGAGTGCTTTTTATCAATCGCGACGGCACGCTGGTAGTCGAGCCGCCCGTCGACTTTCAAATCGATTCGCTGGAGAAGCTGGAGTTCTGTCCCCGGGTGTTCCAGAGCCTGGCCTATGTGGCGGCCCGTCTTGATTTCGAGTGGGTGATGGTGACCAATCAGGACGGTATGGGTACCCCTTCGTTCCCGGCCGAGACCTTCTGGCCGGCGCAGCAGAAAATCGTGCAGGCCCTGGCCAACGAGGGTATCTGTTTCGACCGGATCTGTATCGACACCTCGCTGCCCGAGGAGAACCGCCCCACCCGCAAACCGGGCACGGCCATGCTCACCCGCTACACCACGGGCGAATATGACCTGGCCCACTCCTACGTCATTGGCGACCGTCTGACCGATGTGCAACTGGCGGCCAACCTGGGTTGCCGGGCCATCTATTACGCTCCGTCCGAACGGGGCGTGGCCGAGGTCGAGGCAGCCGGTCTGGCCGGGGTGTGCGAGGCGGTGACCGACGACTGGTGGCAGGTGGCTCAAGTGGTGTGTGCCGCTACCCGACGGGTGACGCTCGAACGCCGTACGGCCGAGACCGAGGTGCGGGTCGAGCTCAACCTCGACGGGACGGGCCGCACCGATATTCACACCGGCCTCGGATTCTTCGACCACATGCTCGACCAGTTGGGTCGCCATGCCGGGGTCGACCTCACGGTACACACCCGGGGCGATTTGCAGGTCGACGAGCACCACACCATCGAAGATACGGCCATCGTGCTGGGCGACGCCTTTGCCCGGGCGTTGGGCGACAAGCGGGGGATTGCCCGCTATGGTTTTTCGCTGCCCATGGACGACGCCTTGTGCCGCGTGGCCCTCGACCTGGGCGGGCGTCCGTGGCTGGTGTGGAAGGCCGATTTCCATCGCGAGAAGATAGGCGACATGCCCACCGAGATGTTCCTCCACTTTTTCAAATCGTTCAGCGATGCCGCCCGCATGAATCTGCACATCGAGGCCGAGGGGGTGAACGAGCACCACAAGATCGAAGGCATCTTCAAGGCCTTTGCCCGGGCATTGAAGATGGCCATCCGGCGTGACCCCACCGACGACCGGCTGCCCTCGACCAAGGGCATGCTGTGATGGAGCCTTTGCGTTGCCGGGCGGAAGTGAGGGAAAATATCTTTTTTAACAGGTAAGATTGAGACAGTCAATGTGGTTTATTTGTTACTTTTGCATTATCTTCGCAGCGTGAAGTAAAATCGAAAAAATAGAACAAATCTTTAAAACAACTTATAAAGTCCTATGAGAAAGAATTGGATTTGGGCTTTGTCCCTTTTGTTGATTGGCGGTATGGCTTCGTGTAAGTCGAGCCAAAGCGCCTATCGGGCTGCCTATGAAAAGGCCCAGGAGAAGAAAATCGAAGAGGCTGCACCCGCACCGGCCGAGACCGTGGTAACGACTCCCTCGACAACCACTACGACTACTCCCTCTTATTCTGCACCCGTACGTGAGCAGAGTGAGCGCATCAGCGCTGTCGACGGCAACGATGCTTTGCTCAAAGAGTACAACGTAATCGTGGGCAGTTTCCGTCAACGGCTCAACGCACAGAGCCTTTGCGAGCGTCTGCGCGCAGATGGTTATCCCGCTGTGTTGGCACAGAATGCCGCCGGTTGGTATCGTGTGGTAGCTTGCTCGTTCGACAATCGTCCGGCAGCCGTTCAGGCTCGTGAGGCTTTGCAGGCCCGCTATCCGCAGTTTACCGATGCCTGGTTCCTGATTAACAAGTAAAAAACGTATTGAATCGACTGTTGCAGGGGTGCTGCCCGTTGGGGCGGCTCCCCTGTTTTGTTTTCGGGTCACTCTGCCGTTCTGTCACCCCGCACAACGATGCGGGGTCCAGTGAGGGGAAGGCGTTGTAAACTGTTGCGGGTACTCCTGCTCGGGTATTTCTGGATACCGCGTCGTGGCGCGGAATGACGTGTGTTACCGAAATACCAGATATTTGCGGGCGAAGAAGTTCCACAGGTAGACCATGGCGGCGGCTACGATTTTGGAGAACATGTAGTGGGTGCCGATGCAGTCGGTAAAGAGCCAGATGAGGGTGTCGTTGAGAGCCAGCCCCACCACGCCGATGGCGGCGAAGAAGAGAAACTCGACCAGTCGGTTCTTGAATTTCGAGCCGTTGAATACCCACAGGCAACTGATGATGTAGTTGACCAGCAGACCCGCAATGAACGAGAGGGTGGCCGAGAGCAGGTAGTGCAGCCTGGCATACTCGGTGAGGATATAGAGCAGCCCGAAGTCGACGACAAAGGCAAACCCGCCGACAAAGAAGTAGCGCACGAACTGAACGAGCAGCTTGTCGGTAGAGCCGTAGAAGAGCTTGTGGAACAGGTCGGTTACTTTCATTTGCTTTCGTGATATTCTTCTTCGGTGTTGACCGACCACACGGCACTCTTGTCGGGGTTATCGGCGGCAATGTGGTCGACGGCTACCATGGCGGTCATCATCGAGTGGTCCATGTTGTTGTAGCGGTGCTGTCCGTTACGGCCGATGCACCACAGGTTTTCGATGCCGTCGAGGAACGCCTTCACCCGGTCCAGTTCGTAGTAGCTGCCGAAGTAGGAGGGGTAGGCCTTTTTCACCTTGATACGTACCGAGTCGAGCACGTCGGCCGGGTCGATGATGCCAATTTTGGCCAGTTCGCCCACCGCCATGTCGATAAACTCCTTGTCGCTCATCTGCCAGAAGGCATCGCCTTCGGTACAGAAGTATTCGAGCCCTATCCACACGGTGTTCTCGTAGTCCTTGACCAGGTAGGGCGACCAGTTGTTGAAGACCTGCAGGCGGCCAATGCGCACGTCGCGCTCCTGTATGTAAATCCAGGTGTCGGGTATGCGGTTGGTAAAGGTCTTGATTTTGGTCTGGTTGTCGATGGCGAGTTTTTTCATCAGCAGCCCCACGGTGATGAAGTCGCGGTAGGGCAGCCCCTCGGCGATACGTTTCACCTCGTCGGGTACCTCGATGCCGCGAATCGAGCGGACAAGGTCTTTGAGGGGAAGCGACGAGAGCAGGTAGTCGCAGGGCACGTCGCGACGGCCCCGGGCATCCTCGACGGTCACGTGGGTCACGCGGTTGTCGGCGATATGAATCTCTTTCACCGGGGTTTCGGTAATCACCTCACCCCCGTGCCGGCGCACCTCGTCGGCCACGGTCTCCCACAGTTGGCCCGGTCCCAGTTTGGGGTAGACAAACTGCTCGATGAGCGAGGTCTCCACCTCTTTGATATTCTCTTTCTTGGAGAAACTCTTCTTGAGCATGTCCTTGAGAATGGCAAATACCGACAGCCCCTTTACCCGCTGGGCACCCCAGTCGGCCCCAAGTTTCGAGGGGTGAACGCCCCACACCTTTTCGGTGTAGTCTTCGAAAAACATGCGGTAGAGCGGTTTGCCGAAACGGTTGATATAGAAATTCTCGAGCGAGGTCTCGGGCTTTTTGAAGAATACCGACCACAGGTATCCGCAGCCCGCTTCGATGGTACGCACCAGCCCCATGTTGGTGAAGGTTTGCAGCTTGAGCGAGATGGGATAGTCGAAAAACTTGTGCAGGTAGAAGATGCGCGAGATGCGGTTGCGCACCAGCATCACGCGGTCGGTCGTCTCGGGGTCGGGACCGCCGGGGGCGAAAGGTTTGTCGGTGGTGTGCAGCAGCCGGTCGTCGAGCGAGGGCGAGCCCTGCAGGGGCATAATCTCGTTCCACCAGTCGGTCACCCGCTGGCTCTTGGAGAAGAAGCGATGCCCCCCGATGTCCATGCGGTTGCCGTGGTAGCGCACGGTGCGCGAGATACCCCCGATTTCGTTCGACTCCTCGAATACGACGGGGTGAATATCGGTATGTTTCAGCAGTTCGTATGCGCCGGTAAGTCCCGCAGGACCGGCTCCGGCAATGACTGCCTGTTTGGATTTCTTGTCGGTTGCACTCATGATTTAGGGGTTGGTTTGTGACAGTTTCTTACGGGCCGCCTCTCGGTCGAACTTCAACAGATAGGTGTCGGGGTTGGGTATGTGAGAGGCGACGAAAAAGAGGTCGTCGTTCTTCTGAATAGCCGGGTAGAGGTAACGGTAGGTCGAGCTGTATCCCAGTTGGTCGAGGATGACATACTCCACCCCGTCGTCGAGCATCTTTTGTATCACGGCCCGGTCGTCCTGCGAGAAGGCGTAGCCGGTAACCCGTGTTCCCGAGAACATGTAGAGCAGTTCGCCCTTGCGCGAGGCTACCACCGTCTCGGGCGATACATGCTCCTTCAGCACGGCTCCCATTCTGAAAAAGTTCTGATAGGCCGGCGGGAAAGGCATCCGGTTCATGGCATGCAACTCCTTGATGTTGCCCACGCTCGTGAGCAGCAGCAGGGCGAGAATCCAGGGCGAGAAGGCCAGTTTCGAGCCCATGCGGCGCAAAGCCCAGACGACAACCTCGTAGAGCCCCACGAGCAGACCCATGTTCAGGAAGGGGATGAGGGCGGTGAGGTAACGGTTTTCGCTGGGGGTGCTGAAGATGGAGATGAGGCCGAAGGTGAAGATCGTGTAGCCGATGAGTACCCAGCGGTATTTACCGAACGACCAGAAGCCGCGCACGATGAGGGCCACGAGCACGATGGCGGCGACCCACAGCAGGAATCCGGCCGAGACCTCGGGCGTGTAGTCGACCTTGAAGTAGGGAATCACCGAGTTGGGCAATGCCTTGGATACCAGCATGGCCAGCGTGTCGAAGAAGCGGCCGACGATACCTCCCAGGTCGAGCGAACCGTCTTCGGGTCGCCACGGGTTCACCTGAGCGATAGACTCGAAATAGCGGCTCTGTCCCAGGCCCAGCGCCTTGTTGCGCAACACCCACGGCAGGCAGCCCACAACGAATCCCGCCACCGTACCCGCTGCCTCCTTCCACTTTTTGGAGCAGAGGAAGAAGAGCACCACGGCGGCAAACAGGGCAACTCCCTGGGTACGTATGTGGTAGCAGAGCAGTACCATCACCAGCATGCCGTAGAAGGCCCAATCTTTATAAAAAGGTTTCTCTTCCTTCATCAGCGTCAGCAGATAGATGGCCGCCGCCGAGACAAA
Source organism: uncultured Barnesiella sp. (assembly GCF_946496565.1). Classification (NCBI taxonomy): domain Bacteria; kingdom Pseudomonadati; phylum Bacteroidota; class Bacteroidia; order Bacteroidales; family Barnesiellaceae; genus Barnesiella; species uncultured Barnesiella sp. The sequence continues at coordinate 81,246 of NZ_CAMMHD010000013.1, read as the reverse complement.
GAAGCACGACATCTCGCTCATCATCATGGTCGAGAAGTGGAGCACCCGGTCGCTCAGGATAGCGGCACAGGCCCCCACCAGGGCCAGGCTGTCGGGCAACTTGCGTTTGATCATTAGGAAGAAGAGCAGCAGCGCACCCCCCAGCAGGAACAACCCGTTGAGCACCTTTTGGGCCACGACACTGTCGGTGAAGAAGCGCAGCGGCATCATCAGCAGCGGGTATCCCGGCGGAAATGCGTTGGTGGGGTGGGGCGTAGGAGCCGAGATGTCGGTATACCCTTGACCCGTGGCCAGAGCCGTCGCATAGGTGTAGTAGCGGCAGTTGTCGCCGTTGACGTCGATTTTGGCATTGAAGATGTAGAAGTAGGCAAAGGCCCACACCAAAGCCACCACTCCTATATATATGGCGCGATTTTTAGGCATTTTCATAATTGTCGTAAATAATATTAAAAACAAAAATAAGCTATTTTTCTTACTGTATGAAATTTTTCGATGGAATTATGGGAATGCCTGTTGTAATAGATTGATAAATAGGAGTTTAAATTGTTTTAAATCAATTGTTGTCGTCGTTGTCATTCGGGATAACCGAATCCTTCGGGTCGTTTGTATTCTCTTTGTTCATCCAGATACGGATGGCCGACATGCGCGGCAACAGACGTTTTACCGGCAGACGGGAGTGGAACGAGGGTCACCCCCTGTTCCGCTGTGGCATTCGATATGGCTTCGATGGCACCGATGTATTCGACGCCCGGGATGGCATCGACGGTCAATCTCACTCGGTCGCCTATCTTCATGTTGGCCGTCTGGGTCTCCTTGTAGTTGACCGATAGGTGGGCCGTTCCGTCTGCCACAAGCACGATGCAAAACGAGCCGCACAACATGGGCGTAACCTTGCACTCCTTACGCCTGTCGGCCTTTATCCCGAATACCACCACCTCGTTGCAGGGCACCACGGTCTCATATCCTCCGTTTTTTACCTCTCCAAAAAATGTGTTGTGAACGCTGTCCATCTTGCCGAATGTCTTGTTTAGGGAATACAAAAATACACAATAATTTTGTATATCCCCTTCCCTTGGTATCATACGAGCCTGTCGGAGTCGGGGGGATCATAATATCACACCCTTGTATAAATATCTTTATCTCGGAACTCTAAAAGAATTTTACTAAAAAACTTAGGATACTTGCGGCGAAGTTTTACCAGAGATTCTCGTTCTGTTAATCCTAAAGCCATATTATCATAAAATTCTTGTTTCATCTGAGATGTAAAAAATTTTTCTACAATTAAAAGTTTACCTTCTTTTGACAACAGTTGTTCATTAGATACAATATTTTCTTCTCTATTGAAAGGAGCATTCGATGAACTCTGGAGCAATTGAAGTGCAAGTTTCGTATCCCGTTGATCGATTTCCCTCTTTGCTAATGCAAGAGTTTCTATTATGAAGTCCGAAACTAATTTGCTGGATTTAAAAGTGTTTAGTAAAAATTGGAGTCCATCTATATCAAAAATTTTACTATTGTATCCATCATTATAATACAGTAGTGGTAACAACTTTGGTAAATTCTCATCTTCACAAATAACCTGCGCAACTATAGGATATGCCGTCAATTTTTCATTTTCATCCAAGGATCGATTTATGATTACCAATACAAGACGTCTATCCAGTCTAAGTACAGCTAAATCTCCTATGGTTAGTTTTTTAAAACTGGCCATAGATTGCAGTTGTTTGATCGGCAAATCAGCAATGTGAATTGAGAGATAAAATACATTCATTATTTTCCAAGGCTATGTAGTTTTTCCTCTGATGCTCCCAAGAAATAGTCTTCAATAAAATCCCATCGTTGCTTATCTGTCATATCTGTGAGAAAGAAATAAGTAAAAATCCGTTCAGATAAGTGATGCTTATCATAAATATCAGACAGCATCTGATTACGGTAATTATCATTTTTTACCAGTCTATTTAAATATGCAGGATTATTGATACGAACAAATACCTGAGGATCTGCTCCTCCCACTTTTTGAAACGATGCAATATTCAGACAATTCAAGATTTCAGCCAAAAAGACTGTAACAGCATTTCCTTTACAATAAACTTGATTATGAGTATTAGTTACAATTTGATCATATGCAACTAACAGTTGACTCTTAACTGCTTCATATCCTTGTCGAAGAAGTGTTATTTGATTGTCATCTTCTTCTGCTTTTACCTTAACCTGGCAATAGGCTATTCTTTCACTATCTCCCACAGCCGGAGCAAAAGCAAGAATAAACGACCGTAAAAATTCTTCTTTTTGAATAGGCGAATAATCAACGAGTTCGTTCCTGATTTCTCTGTATTTTACATGCCGAGCTGCTCCTGCCACAGGATTGGCCAATCGGTCAAGAATACGAAACGACTGCGCAAAAAATCTTTCTAAAAGAAGTTTTGCTGACGTCTTAGTTAAATTATTATTCAAAGAAATATCCACACGTACGATAGGCGTTACATGATAATTCTTAAATATTTGTTGTAGCATGAGTTTTCGCTTAAACAGAGGAAAACTTATATTACTTTGCTTGTCTGTCCAAAACTTTTCTGCATGCAAAATAAATCGCCCAGTACCGGCACCCAAAGGAGTGAGATACTGAATGTAATCGTCATAAAAACGCTGCGATTCTTCCTTAGGTAACTCTATGTACGTATCGACAAATAAATTCTTTGCTCTCACAATAATAGCACGAAATTGCAAAGACCGCATTAAATCGTGAGAGATCAATAACAAACAACTTTTAAATCGCTGGTCAAGTTGATCCCCGGCATTGGGAAAGATATACTCAAAATCGGCCGGTGAAATCATCATATTTCGTTTTTCACCTCGCAATCGATACAACTCCATTAGCTTTTTTAGAACCGCTTTTATTTGATACGGTTTAATAGTTGAAAGTCCATGTAACTGTCTTGTATATCGAAAATCCTGCTCATTAAAATCAATTTTAGCAATACCTGTCAATTTTTCATCTCGAGCCAGACGACCTATTTCTTGTACATAATCAGGAAGACATCCGGAAGGGGCATGATGATAAACTTCAGTAATATTTGGAACATCAATCCCCATACCAAAAGCCTTCGAAGCACAAATTATAGGACAAGTTCCATCCCGAAAAAATGCCGAATTTGTCTGTTTTTCTACTGGAGTAAGTTGAGAATGGAATTGTGTGATTTTATTTCGATATGGCTGCAACTCAGGCATGTCTAAAATATCGCCAATATGCTTCACATAGGGGAAATAAAATATACTTTTTCTATTATGTTTTATCGCATCTATAATTCCGTTTACGGTCCTATTTCTCCGTTGTTTTTCATAATCAGGAACCTTCTCTGGATGGCCAATGTTAAAAACAATATTATCTCTTCTTACCACACCAATATATCGAATACACGAATCCATATTGAGAGAATCTATTGTTTCGAAAACCATATCGTTTTTTCTGGAAGGGTCCCAAACAGCAGTTGCAGTCAACGCGAAAATGGGAAATCCATATTTCAAATATGTTTTTGAAGTACGCAAATAGTCTCCTAAAAACCAATAATCTACTCGAAAATCTCGCCCCCATGTGGTTACGGTATGCGCTTCATCTACAACAACAAGACCTATTCTCCGATCTCCTATTATACTATTGAGAGAATGAGAAAGCATTAACTCTGGTGACATGTATAGAATATTTATGTCTCCACTTTGAGTCTTTGTTAGAATTTCGGTTGTCTCATTAGCTGTTTTATTCCCATTAAGAGCTGCCACCTTACTGTATTTGGGTTGCAAATTGCAAACTTGATCTTCCATCAATGCAATCAGTGGAGAAATAACGATGGTTAATAACTGATATTTCTCAGCCAAATATATCGCCGACAACTGGAATAATATGGATTTGCCCGCACCCGTTGGAGATGTCAATAAAACATTATTATATGATTTCCCTCTCAGCGCTTTTTCGGCTTCTGATACAACTGTTTCAATAATCTCCCCTTGAGAAATCAATTTCACGTTTCTATTGACTTCTAAATTTTCATACATCCTCAGATTTCGGAAAGAATCATATCCCCAAATATTTTTTAAAGTGCCAGCCAATTCTCCTCTCACCTGTTTTGTCTCTATCGGAGTACATTGCCAATATATTTCTATTGATTTTCCACTTTGTTTTATTGCAGATAAAAGTATTCCACAATTTTCATTAAGTATCTCGTTCTTAGGAAGTACATAAGCATTATACTCCAGAGGCTCGTCAAAATATATAGCCTCCATGAATTGCTGAAGAGAGCCATTGTCGAGAGACAAAATTGGCAAAGTCGAATCTTTAGGTTGATCCTTTACATTCGCAATAGATTCAGGTTCCATAAAATTGATTTTGCGAATACAGGTCGATTGGGAAAAGTCAGGTTCTATATAACAAACCTGTTGCTTATGTCCACTATGTACGCAATATGAATAATAATTACAATAAATCTCATTATCCTTGACCTCTTGGAACGAGTCTGACTCAAAATCTGGGATGTCATATGTTGTCGGATTATCATACATCTTCAACAAATTATTTCTCAATAGGCAAAACTGCTTCCTCAAAATATCGAGACTTGAGAATGATGAAGATAAAGCGATCATCGATTCCATTGTCATCATACAAGGAGACTTAGATGCCATAACATCCATCATAATCTCTGTGGAATTGATCTTTTCAAGGTCTATCAATCCGCCTTCGGTCAGAATGTTTTTATCTAATAACTCATCTTTCAACAACCAAAGAATAGATGAATCAAAACCTTGTAATACAACTATACAAGACTGTTGATAAAGATGTTTTTTTATAATAGAAATAATTTGTTGTTTATTCATCGTGTTTTTCTTATTGGAAATAATAATCTATCAGACTGTAATCACAATGTACGCCACGCCTTTTAATTTCATCATACGTACCTGTTGATTTACTACAAGAGAGTACCGATTTTTGTGACTCTTCTGCTATCTTATTCAACATAGATAACATTGATCGGCTTAATTTCAAAATAAATTCGATAAGATTATCATCAACAGACTGTCTCTCCCAAAGTTGCATTAAATCAAACTCTTTACCTCTGCTGTTTAGCATGTACGCCATTGTGTATGCTGTTAATGGAGCTCGGCAATTCCCCTGACTTTTCACCTCCGGCATATTATATATGAAATTCCACAGAATGAGCAGCCCAATAGTCTTTTTATAATATTTCTCATCCGGTTGTATATTCTTTTCAACCACATATCTGAGAAACAAATCATAATTTGTACCTTCTCCTTTTACAACATCGTAAGGTGTATCCTGATAGCATTTCCATACTTTGGCCAATAGTTCTTTCCTAAAGAAACGCTCTTTTTTATCAAACATTGATTTGAACAATTGCTGCTCTTCTTTAGAATTTTTACGTGCTAACTCTTGATCATATTGTCCTCTCAATCGTTCGTAATACCAATATACCCCATTTTTACTTACTCTTCTACTCAAATCCTCCATAGCCATATTGTATGGATTACTTGTAGAAAAATCGGCATACTTAACCTTGCTTTGTGAATTTGAATATTTAGTAATATTTGCAGCGACTTCTTTTTTCTTTATATCATCTTCGTTTATCACAATAATTTTAACCGGGACATAAACTCCAAGTAATGATATTGGTTCACCAGTATTCTGTCGCTTGGCATTAAATAATGCAGCTGTCGTTTGACCTCCATTTACAATTTGAAAATCACGAATAGCCGAAATTATACCTGTACTAACGCAATCGTTTCTTATATCTTCAGTATCGACTTTTGTACTCTTTCCTTCACTTACGGTTTCAACATGATTTGCCAAGGCTACAATTCCATTATTATACGCCAAAAACATATGCTTCTCTTCCCGCAATGTTTTCTGAATTCCAATATTGGCATTGTTCTTTTCGCTCCCCTTAAATCCCAAAAAGTAACGGACATTATTCAGCAAAAGATTTGTATTATATTCTTGATATAAGCTATGAAGCAGTTTACCGGGAAACATGGTCAAAAAACACTTGTAACCAACCTGCTGTGCTTCCATTTCTATATATGGGAGTTTATAACCATATTCACCAAATTCCTCCCCAAACACGACATCTATATTCTGATGATCTGATTCGGTATTACATAACTGATAGAGCTTTGCAATATCATATACTTCTACCTGTATTGACCTACCTTTAATCCTCTGCTTCTTGATATTAGCATCACTAATAAAAGAATTTGAAAAAATCAATAGCCGAACTGTAACGAGATTATTGGTTGGTTGAGAACTGGGCCTACCAGGACCTCGTTTTACCGGTTTATCATGAAGCAGTTCCGAGAGTTCAAATAGTGCGCTTTCTTGTGTAATTCTTTCATCCACATTACCATTGAGACACTGTAAATAATATCCTTGGAGTCTATTCGGCGCAATTTGGAACTCAGAATTGGTAATACTTTCAACTCCGTCACAAATACGATCGTTATACAACGAATATATCAAGGTAAGTACTTCTCCATTTCCACTTATTGCATAACCATATATCTCTCCTAATACACGCCCGTCCATGCTTTTTACCATATCATAGGCATTAGTATAATCTTCGATACCGAGTTGGTCTTTCAATCTTTCGATTAAACTGTTCGCAAAAGCGCGAGGACGAGAGTTATCATTTTCTGGCAAATAGAATAGAGCCTCTTCATCAAGTCCTTTTGCAAATTCTTTTAAATCCATATACTTTCCCGATTTAATTACTCCTATATAGTCATCTGACAAATATTACAAAGCTAATTATTTTATCATAAATAGCCTATTTTTTGTTAATAAATTCCTTGTCTATATGCCTATCCATTAAAGAGTAGTAGTAAATAGGAAAAACATAAAATAAAATAGACTGTGACCTAGACTGTTTTTCGGGAGGCCGACATAAGAGAAGGGGGAGGGGTAGATACGAAAAAAGGGTCGCTGTTGCGACCCTTTGTCTTGGTTGCGGGAGCCGGACTCGAACCGACGACCTTTGGGTTATGAGCCCAACGAGCTACCACTGCTCCACCCCGCGGTGTTTGTGAGTGCAAAGGTACGGAGAATAATTGAAAAAGCAAATGTTTGGATATATTTTTTTTGTCTGATTCGATGATTTTGAATTAAAATATTGTGTGTCAGATTGTTATTGTTATGTTAAAGTTTTTAGCACTTCGTGCGGTTTGAAAAACGAAGTGCATACTTTGGTTTTTAATAATAAAAATATGTAATTTCGCACACGTTTTGCACGATTGTGCAACTGAAAAAAAAGAGACAGGTTTATGGTTCGTACGCGTGAATTGCTTATCGATGTGGCTCGCCAGTTGTTTGCCCGCAAAGGGGTGGCAGCTACGACGATGAACGATATAGCCGAAGCGTCGGGGAAAGGGCGTCGCACGATCTATACCTATTTCAAAAACAAGAACGAAATCTATTGGGCCGTGGTCGAGGCCGAGTCGGAGCACCTGTATGCTCGGCTCGAGGGGCTTGCCAACCGCGACTTGCCGCCCGAGGAGAAGTTGCTCCACTACATCAACACCCGGCTGGAGGCGGTCAAGGAGGCGGTGGTGCGCAACGGTACGCTGCGGGCCGAGTTCTTCCGCGACATCTGGAAGGTGGAGAAGGCCCGGCGCAGCATCGACATCCGCGAGGAGGCGCTCTTGCGGAGCATCCTCACCGAAGGGGTAGAGCAGGGGGTGTTTCATATCCCCAATGTGACGGCTACCGCCTCGGTGCTGCACTATGCGTTGCGGGGGCTCGATGTGCCCTACATTCGCGACAACTTTGCCGAGTCGGGCATCGAGCGGTCGCGGCTGAAGGATTACATCCTGGATTTCATCTTGTACGGGATAAAACGATAATTTTATTAACCGAGGGCGGCGAGGCGACTTGCGGCCCTGCATATAAACAAGAAAATTATGAAATTACTGGAAGGAAAAGTTGCTGTCATTACTGGTGCAGCACGGGGTATAGGAAAAGCTATCGCCCTGAAATTCGCTTCGGAAGGAGCTGATATTGCATTTACCGACCTCGCCATCGACGAGAACGGAAAAGCTACCGAGCAAGAGATTGCCGCTCTGGGTGTACGTGCCAAAGGGTATGCTTCGAATGCCGCCAACTTCGAGGAGGCTCACAGCGTGGTTGCCGAAATCGTGAAGGACTTCGGCCGTATCGACATCCTGGTAAACAATGCCGGTATCACTCGCGACGGTCTGATGATGCGTATGACCGAGCAACAATGGGATATGGTTATCAACGTAAACCTCAAGTCGGCTTTCAACTTCATCCACGCCGTTACGCCCATCATGATGAAACAGAAGGGCGGAAGCATCATCAACATGGCTTCGGTGGTAGGTGTATCGGGTAACGCCGGACAGTGCAACTACTCGGCATCGAAGGCCGGTATGATTGGTTTGGCCAAGTCGATTGCCAAAGAGCTGGGCTCGCGTGGTGTACGTGCCAACGCTATCGCTCCGGGCTTCATCATCACCGACATGACGGCCGCTCTCTCCGACGAGGTGAAAGCCGAATGGGCCAAACAGATTCCTCTGCGTCGTGGCGGAACGCCCGAAGATGTGGCCAACGTGGCTACGTTCCTCGCATCTGACCTGTCGTCGTATGTAACGGGTCAGGTTATCCACTGCTGCGGTGGTATGAACATGTAATTCAGAAACCTGCATAAAGAACGGGGCTGTATCGCGCAAACGATACGGCCCCGTTTTGTTTCTGTTGGATGCCAGGCCGGGAACCTGTTGGCCGCGGGGGGGGAGGGGCCGGCCCGACGGACAGGGGTTATTTGCCGGCGGCATTGACACCACCGTCGCCTATCGCGTTGTTGATGCGCTGCTCGCCAGCCTCGTATCGGCGGCCCCAGTTGAGGTTCCAGCTCACGCTGACGACAACCATCTGTTTGACCATGTTCGAGGTCATTGTCTGTTGGTATCCGGCGTAGCGGTTCCAGTTCTCGCTTTTCACTTTGTAGTCGTTGACGAAGGGGTCGAACACCATCACCCCGAAATTCCAGTCCTTGTAGTTGTAGGTGAGTTTGAGGGTGTGTACATTCTCCCCGCCATTGAGTGTTTCGCCCCAGAACCGGTTGAAGTTGGTCTGGAGCATACCCTCGAGCGAGAATCCCCAGTGCGACAGCTCGAAGGTGGCGTAGCAATAGAAGTTGTTGTAGACGTGGGTGTAGTTGTTGCCCCGCATCCAGTAGCGGTGCCAGGCGGGTCCGACACTGAGGGTGAGCCAGTTGGGGATGGCCGTTACCCGGGTATCGAGGTAGAAACGCAGCTCTTCGGCATTTCGCTGGTTGTTGTAGCGGGTGAGAATTTTGTCGCCCACCCACACTTTTTCGGGCATGATGGCTCCCGGGGCATGGGTATAGAAGGCTCCCAGTTTGCCATAGAAGATGCCGCGGTTGTACTGGTATTGCAGGTCGTACTTGTAGGTGGCGTAGGGCTTGACGTCGGGGTTGCCGGTCGATTGCTGTATGCCGTCGACATCCTGCACCACGGGGCTGAGCATATCGAGGCTGATGACGCTGCCCATGCGCACGAAGTTGAACCGCAGCGACGAGTGGTCGTCGATGGTGTATCGGGCCGAGATGCGGGGCCGCCAGATGGAGTAGAGGTGCGACTCCCGGTCGCGTGGTACATAGGAGTAGAGGCTGTAACCGACGCCGGCCGAGAAGTCGAAATGTTTTCCCAGCCGCATCCAGTATTCACCGAAGATGTAGCTGTTGCCCTGGTTCATGTGGTCGTCGACGCCCTGCGCCACGTAGTCGTTGGTAATCCACGACTGCGTGTGGCGGATACCGGCCGTCACGCGGCTGTTTTTCCACCTCTTTTCATAGTCGACTTCGCCCAGTATCGAGTAGGTGCGGCTCTTGATGAGGTTGTCGATGTCGACCAGCGACGAGCCGGTGGTAAAGCCGTTGTCGGTATAGATGAGTTCATCCTCGGTATAGATGCGGTGGCTGTTGGGTCGCTCGTAGCTGGCCACGACGTTGGCCATGAGCAGCTGGTCTTTGTCGAAGTTGTATTGATAGTAGAGGTTAAGCGAGGGCCTGATACGATGCGTTTTCGAGTCGTCGAGCATGAGGCTGGTCGTGCCGCCGGGCGAATGGTCGGTGAGGATACCTCGGTAAAGGTTCTCTTGGTGACCATAATAGAAGTTGAGCGAGGCGTTGAACATCTGCTTTTGAGGGTCGAGGTAGTTGTAGTTGAGCGAATGGCCGTTGGTCCACTGTTCGAATTTGTTCCCGTCGAGACTCTCCTCGGTGCGGGTATAGCGGGTGCCGTCGGGCAGTTCGTAGTGTTCGGTATTGTCGCGCAGCATCTCTATATTCCAACGGGGCGAGCACCAACCCGAGTAGGAGAACTCAGACTTGCCGCTGTTCACCTTGGCTGCGAGCCAGTATTCGCCGAATCCCCGGTTGACGCTTTGGCTGATGTCGCCCATGAAGCTGCCGCCCGAGGTGGGGTTCTTGACGATGAAATCGATTACGGCACCCACCTCGCCGTAGCGCACGCCGGGATTGTCGATGTACTCGACGCGTACAATCTGCTCGGGCTCGAGGGCCTGAATCTCCTTGTTGTCGGCGGGGCGGCCGTTGATGCGCAGGCTCACCTCACTCTTGTCGGCCAGGGCAATGCTTTGGTCCGAAGGGTTTATGATGACGCCGGGAATCTGCAACTTCTGGAGCAACTGCAAGCCGTTGCGCGATTGCTTTATCTGCTGGGCGTTGGGAAATAACAGGTTGCGGTCGGCCTTCTGCACCCACGACGAAGCCTCGACAGTCACCTCGTCGAGGTCGACCTGCTTGAGCGAACTTTCGATAGAGTCGACATTCAGGCCGGTGGTATCGGCATAGACTACGGCGATGGAATCGTCTGCATGAGTCGAAGTTTCGGGGGTGGCACCGTGTGCGCACAAGGTAGAGAGAGCCACCGCAAGCAGGGTGGCCGGGATCGTCTGTTTCATTCTGTATCGTCTTTTCTCATATAGACGTAAAAACTTCGAGTTTCGTTACAAAAAACGGTTTGGAAACGAAACTTTTTTTAGGAGGAATATGGCAACATGTTGTAAATCTTTATGTTGTAATGATTTTGTTTCGTTCTCTCCGGGCGGGCTTCTCGGAAGCAATTTCTTGCCGGTCCGCCCGGTTTGCACTATCTTTGTGCCGAAAACAAATCGGGATAACTATGGAGGTACTTTACGAAGACAATCATGTGATTATCGTCAACAAGACCTGCTCCGAAATCGTGCAGGGCGACAAGACGGGTGACACGCCGTTGAGCGAGATGCTGAAGGCTTGGCTCAAGGAGAAGTACAACAAGCCGGGTAATGTCTTCGTGGGGGTAACCCATCGCCTCGACCGCCCCGTGAGCGGTGTGGTGGTCTTTGCCAAAACGAGCAAGGCACTGGCCCGGTTGAACGAGATGTTCCGCAACGGCGAGGTGAAAAAGCAGTATTGGGCTATCGTGAAGCATGCCCCCGAGCAGGAGAGCGGCGAACTGGTGCACTACCTGGTGCGCAACGAGAAGAGCAACAAGTCGGTGGCCTATGACCGGGAGCGGCCGGGGGCCAAACGGGCGGTGCTCGACTATCGTGTGTTGGCTCACAGCGACCGCTATACGTTGCTCGAGGTGAATTTAAAAACGGGGCGTCACCACCAGATACGCTGCCAGCTGGCCAAGATGGGGTCGCCTATCAAGGGCGATTTGAAGTATGGGGCCGAACGCTCCAATCCCGACGGCGGCATCTCGCTCCATGCCCGCCATGTCGAGTTTATCCACCCCGTGTCGAAGCAGCTCATCAGCGTAACGGCTCCCGTGCCCGACGACAGGTTGTGGAAGGCTTTCGAGCAGATGGTCGAGGGCGGTAAATAGAGGAGGATAGGAAATACCTGCTGAAGATTGTCTCTGGACCCCGCATTGGAGTGCGGGGTGACACGCACGTCATACCGCGCTGCGACGCGGTATTCAGGAATACGTGCAAAGGAGAATACCCTCAAGAGGCACTTTGCCGGACCCCGCATCGGAGTGCGGGGTGACACGCACGTCATACCGCGCTGCGACGCGGTATCCAAGAATACTGGCTGGGGTAAATATCTGCAAAATACATTCCCTTTTGCTTGTACTCGACTGGACCCCGCATCGGGGTGCGGGGTGACAGAGGGGCGTGGAGCCATCAGTAGCTGAACGAAATCTTTACCTTTTTGCCTTTTATCTTTTCGTCGCGAAGGCGGCGCAGCGTTTCGTGTGCCTTGGTGCGCACCACGGCGGCGTAGCTGTAATGGTCCTTTACCTCGATGAGACCGATTTCGTCGGCCGCCAGTCCGCCCTTCTGGGTAAGGAATCCCACGATGTCGCCCTTGCTTATCTTCTCCCTCTTGCCGGCGGCAAAGTGCAGGGTGGCCATCGGTGGTGTTTGCAGCCAGTTGGCTTTGGGGTCCAGTCTGAAGTCGGTTGCCTGGGCGGCATACTCGGGCAGTTGCTCGGTGGGGCCCACAATCAGGAAGGCCTCGCCCTCGGCGTGCATGCGGGCGGTGCGGCCGTTGCGGTGGGTGAAGCTCTCGAGGTCGACAGGCAGGTGATAATGGATGATATATTTCACCTCGGGGATGTCGAGGCCGCGGGCGGCCAGGTCGGTCGAGATGCAGATGTAGCTGCTGTGGTTGCGGAATTTACAGAGGGCCCGTTCGCGGTCGGCCTGCTCCATGCCGCCGTGAAACGATTCGGCAATGATACCCCGGTCGGTGAGGAATTGCTGCACCCGCTCCACGCTCTCGCGCTGGTTGCAGAAGACGAGCGTAAGCCCCGGCTTCAGGTTGCGCAGCAGGAGCAGCAGCGTGTCGAGTTTGTCCTTCACGGGCGAGTCGATGCGGTAGAGTGTCAGCCGCTCGTTCGTGCTCTCCTCGCTCCGTTTCGAGCCCAGAAAGTCGAGCTTCACCGGGCGGCGCAGGGCGGTGAATGCCGGCAGCGATTCGCTGTCGGTGGCCGAGGTGAGAATCTTTTTCTTCACCCCCTCGAGTGGGGCGATAATCTCTTTCATCTCGTCGTGGAAACCCAGGGCAAGGCATTTGTCAAACTCGTCGAGTACCAGCGTGTCGAGGGTGTCGAGCGACAGGCGTCCGCGGCGCAGGTGGTCGGCAATGCGGCCCGGAGTACCCACCACGAGGGCCGGAGCCACCTCGAGCGACTTGCTCTCCTCGCGCACCGAGTGGCCTCCGTAGCAACATACGATTTTGATGCCTGCGGCAATCTTGCGCAGCACGCTCTCGATTTGCAGCGCCAGTTCGCGCGAAGGCACCAGCACCAGCGCCTGTACACCGGCAGCCCGCGGGTCGATACGCAGCAGCACCGGCAGCAGGAAGGCCAGTGTCTTGCCCGACCCGGTGGGCGATAGCAGGATGATGTCGTTGGGGCGTTGCGCCGTCTCGAGCATTTGTTTCTGCATGCCGTTCAGCGAATCGATGTTCAGGTTGCGGCACGCCTTTTCGATGAGTGACTGTGATTCTTTCATGGCTGCAAAGATACGACATATCGCCACACCGTGCAAACCGCCTGACGTTTGCCTCTTACTGCATGGAGTAAAAATGGTTTGCCGCATCGGCGGTTGGTTTGTCGATACTTAAATAATATTAAATCGGTATGAAATATGCTTGAAAATTATGTTGTATAACAGAAAGTGCCTATATTTGCACTGTGTTTTTCATAGTATTAGATTAAGATTAAGGTTAACAAAGATTGGTTGTCGTGAGACAATCAATTTTTTTTGTACCTGTTCGAACCCTTTTCTCGATATGTAATCAGTTTATATACAATTGTTTATGTCTTAAATTTGTGTAGCTGGGTCTCGTGATGTGTAGCCCGGTAGATTGTCTATCGCCGGTAGTTTTGTGGGTATTCCTGGATACCGCGTCGTGGCGCGGTATGACGAGGGTGTCACCCCGCACTGTGATGCGGGGTCCAGAGATGTGTAGCTGGGTAAAATCCTTTTTGCTGGTAGTTTTGCGGGTATTATTCATCGGGCATCAAATTCGATGCAGGCGCGGTATTGGCTGTCGGGTAGAACCGGGGTAAGGGCAAAGTATCCGCCGGCGAAGCGGCCGTCGACAATCCGGGCGGGGTGTTGGTGGAGGCGCTCCAGGTGGTCGCGATAGAGGGTGCCGGGCCGGGGGAAATAGTCGATGCGGTAGTGCCCCTCGCAGCCCGGAGCCACGAAGCGGTCGGCGATGCGGCGGGCCACCACGCCCATATTCATGCGCAGGTTTATTTCGACGAAGGGGTGCAGTCGGGTTGTGCCGTCGGGGGCGAGGTAGGTCATCATGTCGACCCCGAGGTAGCCGGTATAGACCGGGGCAACGCGTTCGGTGAAGAAGCTGGCAAGGGCCTCGCGCACGGCCGTGACGATGTGGGGGCCGACGGCCGCACAGAGCTCTTCGTGCAGGCGGTGATCGGTGGTGAGCCGGTTCTCCTTGTAGGCTCCGTGGTTGTCGGTAAGGAACGACGAGTATCCGGCAAAGGTCACGCGGGTGCCGTCGCTGTAAAACTCCATGGCCCAGTCACGCTCTTTCTCGTAAAAGGGTTCGCCCATCAGTACTCCCTGCTTTTGCAACACGCCGTTGCTCCATTGTGCCAGCGAGGTATCGTAGCCGTAGAGGTTCCAGTAGAGGCCGCGTCCGCTGCCCGACCAGGGCGCCTTGAGTACCTTGCGGTCGCTCTGCTCGGTAAAGGCCTGCACCTCGTCGGGTGTATGCAGCTCGACCGGCAGCGGGGGCATGGGGTAGTCGATGTGCGAGGCGAGGTATCGGCCCGCCTCGGTAGCCAGGCGGCGATGGGCCAGGCGGCGCAAGTGGTTGCACTGTTCGGGCGAGGGGAGCAGCCGATTGTCCACGCCGGCCTGATGCAGGCGGTGAGCCAGGGCGAGGTTCCACCCCCACACCTCGATGCGGTCGAAGGGCAGTTCGCCGATTTGCTTGAACGCGACGGTCGAGACCGCGAGCCCCAGCGGCTCGAGGCTGCGGCGGAAGTCGTCGGGCGCCGGCTCGGCAGAGCATATCGTCGTCTCCTCCCCCTCGCGGGCATACCACAGCGGCAGCAGGGCCAGCTCGCGCGCGATGCGTTGGGCGGCAGGGGGCGGCGTGTAGTTGATGCCGCCGAAGGCCAGGGCCAGGTCGTTCTCGGGGTTGAAGATATAGAGGTTCACAGTGGGCGATATTTTCGAGCGACAAAGGTAGTAAATGTATGCACCCGGTGCAAGCGGGTAGAGTATGGAGTGCAGGAGCTTATGGAGCGAGTTGCAGGGCAGAGAACAAATTGCCAGAATAAGATGCAAAATCTATTATATTTTTTAGAATGTAATCCTATTTTATTTTCTAATTTAAAAAATATCGTCAATAATATTTTCAAATTGTAAATTTTTACTACCTTTGAGTTTTGTAGTCCTGCCGATATTAGAAATATATAGAATAGCTATGAAAAAACTTCATCTACATATTATGCCATACGGCCTGCTGGATAGCGGGTGGGAGATTTTGCAACGAATCAAATTCATCCAATAATTTTTTAATCGTGTAAGTGTATGAAAAGCGTTATTGTAAACCTGATCTTGACTACTGCGCTCTGGGCCGTTTGCCCGGTGGGAGCGCAGCAATGGGCCAACGAACGGGTGCACGATCGGGTAGCCCCGACCGAAGAGGCACCGCACATTTCGTTTGCCGGGAAACAATCGATGAAGAAACAGCTGTTCCGTTCGACCTCGGCCAGTGTGACGGCCGACTTCAGTTGCCAGAGTACAGGTAGCGCCGTGACGGTGTGGGAGGAAGACTTTGACGACGGAGCAGAGGGCTGGACTCTGACCGATGCCGAAGACATTGTCTGGGAGTTGAAAAGCACGACCGGCGACAAGGCCTTCTCGGCCATCGACCCCGACGACACGCAGTCGCTCTTTATCAAGGGCCCGGATCAAATATTTAAACGAGGCATTGCCACGGCTACCAGTCCGCAACTCGATGTGCCGGCCAACGCCATGCTGAAGGGTTATGTGGGCTTCAGCCAGAATATGGATAACTATTGCCGCTTGCATATCTCGGTATCGACCGATGCCTTTGCCACCTCGGAACTGCTGTGGAACAGTGGCGACGAGAACGGCGAGAAACCCTGGCGCTGGCACGAGTTTGCCGTATCGCTCGAGAAGTATGCCGGCCAACAGGTGCAGATACGCTTCACCTACACCGCAGGCTCTGACGACGATATGAACGTGGGCGGCTATGTGGGCGACTTCACCATCGACGGGTTGCAGATAACGGGTGTAGAAGCCGTTGACCAGGTAGAGGTGGCTACCGGCGAGGAGATTGCCTTTGCCGACATGTCGACCGGCGACCCCACGGCCTGGCAGTGGTCGTTCCCCGGTGGCACGCCGGAGACCTCGACCGAGCAGAATCCCCGGGTATACTATACCCGCGACGGCGTGTATGACGTGACCTTGACGGTGAGCAATGCCGACGGCAGCGATACCAAGACCCGCACCGCCTTTGTCAAGGTGACCGGTGTGGCTCCTGTAGCTCACATTCTGCCGCCTGCCACCTTCCGGTACAGCGAGACGCGTCTGCCCATGGTGGCCCCGCTGGTGGGTGTGCAGTATCACGACAACTCGACGGGGTATCCCACTTCGTGGCAGTGGACCTTCGGCGGTGTGAGCCCCGAGTCGTATGCCCAGGTAACCTCGAACGAAGAGAATCCCGTGGTGGCCTATAACTTCCTGCACCAGCAATCGGTGAATCTGCAGGTGGCCAACGAGCACGGTGAGTCGGAAGATGCCACCGATGTATCGGTCGAGTACAGCGGACTCATTACCAACTTCGAGCCGGGCGACCAGCCGACCACCTTCGACATGGAAGACTGGGGTACCTTCCCCGGTACCAATACCATAGGCATTACGGCCTACGCCGAGAAGTTCTCCAAACCCTCGCGTCCCATTTTGGTATTTGGGGCCTATGTCTATTTTGTTACCGCTTCGGCTACGAGCCTCACCGACCAGATTGCCGACGTGGGCGTGCACCTCTATACCAGCGAAAACGGTCTGCCGGGCAAGAAACTCGACTCCACCTGGTGGCGTGTGTTCGAGCTCGATACCCCTTCGGGCAGTACGATGGTAGGCACTGCCTTTGAGTTCAACCCCAAGGTCATCGACGACGAGTTCTTTATCGTGGTCGATGGTATCCCCGAGAAGAACGACAGTGTAGACGTGTCGTTTGCCATGGCCGATTTCCGCGACCACGGCAACACGGCCTATATGTATAAAGATGACCAGTGGGTCGATGTGAGCACCTATTTCCCCGCCGGAGCCAACCACACCTCTTATCTGATTATGCCCTCGATCGTGCACTCGGTGATGTCGCCCATCCCGACCGACCGCGGTCCGCTGGTGGTAGGCAAAGAGGCCGGTACGAGTAAGTATCCCTTCTTCTCGATTTACGGCTATGAGACCCCTATCGAGAGCAGTGCCGACTGGTGCCGCGTGGTAGGTCAGCCCAACGGGCTTACCCTCGACACGCTGCTTGTCTCGTACGACCGTCTGCCCGACGGCATCGACGAGCGGGTGGCTACCCTTACCATCAACGACAGCATCTCGACCTACGAGATACAGGTGACCCAGAATGTAACCGGAGTCAGTGCCGTCGAGTCGGTTGTCGCTGCGCCGATGACCCTCTCGCCCTCGGTATTCGACCGCGAGGTAACCGTGCAACTGCCCGAGGGGACACGCCGGTTGACGGTGTGCGACGAGCAGGGGCGCGAACTCTATCGTCGCGACCTGAGCGGCGAGGAGCGGCAGGTGACCGTCGACGCTTCGGACTGGGCCCCGGGAACTTACTTCTTCCGGGTGTTGGGCAATCGCGAGGTGATTGTCGTCAAAGGTGTGAAACGATAACGACCGGGCAAGTGTGAAAGATGACGAGAGGTGTGTCGTGGGGAGAGAGACCCGTGTCGCGCCTCTCTTCTATTGTGGTATCGCCCCGTACGGCGATGCGGGGACCAGTAGGATAAACGCTATTTGTCTAAAAAAAACGAGAAAAAGTTGTAACAAATACGATATATTTGCGTCTCATCTATATACGAACAAACATACGAGTCTATGAAACGATTTTTGTGGCTGGTGCTTTTGCCCCTCTGTTTCGGGAGTTGGGCTGCCGAGAGAGAATGGAATGCCGATAGCGTGCAGGTGTATTACGAGAGCCAGGTGCAGCCGGTGATACAGAAAAGTTGGAAGAACTACAATCTGATCGAGAAGACCTACCGGCAGTTTTTCGACCGTTGCAAGTCGTTGCCCGACTCGGTAATCGACCAGAGTTCGTGGTGTTTCACCGAGGCCTATTACAACCTGGCCTGCTGCCTCTCGCTCAAGAGGCGCAAGCGGGCGGCTATCGATGCCTTCGAGCAGGCTATCCGGCATGGTTACTACGACTATGCCCATGCCCGGCAGGATACCGACCTGGACAATATCCGGGGCGACAAGCGTTTTCAGCGGCTCCTGGCCCAGTTGCGCGAGGTGGGCGATTTCAACTACATACTCCGCAAGTCGCCCGGCTATGACAACACCGCCTCTACCGACTCGCTGCCGGCCTTTACCTATATGGCGCCCAACGACAGCAACCTGGTGCGGGTGCGCCGCTACTTCAACCTCGACAGCATTGCGGGTGCGGGCGACGAAATCTCGAAAATCAAGAACTTGCTGTTGTGGGTACACAACACCATCCGTCACGACGGGTCGTCATACAATCCCAAGGTGAAGAATGCCATTGCCATCTACGAAATCTGCAAGCGCGAAGACCGGGGTGTCAACTGCCGCATGATGGCGCAGATGCTCAATGAGTGCTATCTGGCCATGGGCTTCAAGTCGCGCTATGTCACCTGCCTGCCCAAGAGCTATATCAACGACTGCCACGTCATCAACGCCGTCTACTCCTGCACCCTCGACAAGTGGGTGTGGGTAGACCCCACCTGGGGCGCCTATGTGATGGACGAGGAGGGCAATCTGCTCGGCCTCTCGGAGGTGCGCGACCGGTTGAAAACGGGCCAGTTCGTCACGGTGAACGAGGATGCCAACTGGAATCATCAAGTGGCTTGCACGACCGATTACTACCTGAACTACTACATGAGCAAGAACCTCTATTATCTGCAATGTTCCGATATTAGCGGTTTCGACAACGAGACCCGTATCGAGGGAAAAGTGATGCCGCGCTACGTCACCCTCTCGCCCGAGGGCGAACCCTATGACAACTCGCTCAGCACCTCGAACGAGGCTTGGTTCTGGGTATCGCCTTATAAATGATGTGGGGGCCAGCTTTTTGGAGTATGGAGAGGGCGCACGAACCGTGCGCCCTTTCTTTTTCGATGAGGAGAGTATCTCTTGCCGGTATTCCTGCCCGGGTATTTTCTGGATTCCGCGTCGGGGCGCGGAATGACGTGTGTGTCACCCCGCACCTCGATGCGGGGTCCAGAAGAGAGCCGTTTGGTATTTTTGTGGGATGACTCTTAGAATCTCTTCAACTCGGTGTAGAGCCGCTGGATAGGCAGCCCCATTACGTTGTAGTAGCTGCCGTGCAACCCGGTCACACCGATGTAGCCAATCCACTCCTGCACGCCGTAGGCGCCAGCCTTGTCGAGCGGGCGGTAGCGGTCGACGTAGTAGTCTATTTCGTCGTCGGAGAGGGGGGCGAAATCGACCTCGGTCGATACGGCAAAGGAGATTTGCTTCTGCATCGAGGTGAGCGTAACCCCGGTGATGACGGTGTGCGTCTTACCCGAGAGGGCCCGCAGCATGGCTTTGGCATCGGCCAGGTCGTGCGGCTTGCCATAGACCCGGCCGTCGAGCCAGACGATGGTATCGGCCGTGATGAGCAGCGTGTTTTCTTTCATCTGGCTGCGATAGGCGGCCGCCTTCTCCTGCGAGATGTAGAGCGGAATCTCTTCACCCGAGAGGGTAGCGGGGTACGACTCGTCCACCTCGGGCAGAGCCGTTACGCGGTATTCGATGTCGAGCCCGGCCAGGAGCTCGCGGCGACGTGGCGAGTTGCTCGCCAGCAGTATTTCGTATTTCTGGAGATTCGATAACATAGTCAATCGTTTTTTTTCTGAGGTTTACCAGCCGAATGCCTTTTCGTCGGCCATCCATTTGCCTTGGGCGCGCAGCACCTGTTCGATGATGTCGCGGCCGCAACCCATCCCGCCGCAGAGGGGCGAAACGTAGCGGGCAATCTGTTTGATTTCGGGAGCCGCATCGGCCGGGCAGGCGGGCAGACCGGCCACACGCATCACCTCGTAGTCGGGAATATCGTCGCCCATGTACATCACTTCACTCGCTTGCAGGCCGCACTCGGCGAGCCACTGTTCGAATATCTTGATTTTCACGGCCACGCCCATGTAGACGTGCGAGAGGCCCAGCCCCTCGAAGCGTTTGCGCACCGCCTCAGTGCGTCCGCCGGTGATGATGGCCACGGGGTATCCCAGTTTGGCCGCCAGTTGCAAGGCATATCCGTCTTTGATGTTGATGACCCGCATGGGTTCGCCCGAGGGGTGCAGGGGTATGGAGTCGGACGACAGCACGCCGTCCACGTCGAAGGCAAAGGCTTTTATTTTTGTCAGGTCGAAATCGGTTCGGCTCATGGTTGTTTGGTTTTATCGGGGTTATGGATTTCGTGAATGCTGCGGCTCATCAGACTGTAAATCTCGCGCATCGTGGGGTCGGAGAGCAGCGCCTCCTGTTTGGCGATGATGTTGCGGTCGTATCGGATGGCCGGGCCCGTCTGGGCATCGAAGGGCGATATGTCGGCCACCTTGTCGGCCGTTTCTCGGATGAGGGGCAGCATCGCCTCGAAAGGCAGTCCGTGTTCCTGCAGGATGCGGTCGCACAGCACATAGAGGTGGTTGGTGAAGTTGCAGGCAAAGACGGCAGCCAGGTGCAGATACTTGCGTTGCTCCGAGTCGGCCCGGTAGACGCGGCCCGAGAGCCGGGCGGCCAGGTGGTACAGCAGGTCGGCATCGGCTTCGCTGTTGGCCTCGATGAAGAGGGGAATGTTGTCGAATGCCACCTCGCGCTCCTTGCTGAAGGTCTGCATGGGGTAGAAGACTCCGTAGCGGGTCGAGTAGGGGCGGAATATTTCGCAGTCCACACTGCCGGCCGTGTGTACCCACAGCCCGTTGTTGGCCGGCATACGGGCAAGCAGGTCGGGCAGTACCGAGTCCTTCACGGCGAAAATATAGAGGTCGCCGTCGGCAGGCAGACTGTTGAGGTCGGTCGTGTAGCGGCAGTGGGGCAACTGTTCGCCCAACCGCCGGGCCGACTCTTCGGTGCGGCTATATACCCACGCCGGGGCGAGACCCTTCTCCCGCAACACCAGTGCCAGCCTCGTAGCCAGGTTGCCGGCACCGATCAGGATTATCTTCATCGCTGCCTCGTTCATTCCCATTTGCCTATATGCACCTTTTCCCACATCATCTTCTCTTCGTCGAAGGGTTTGCGCTCCTCGTCCTTGTGACCGATGGAGAGGATGCAGAGCACACCCATCGTTTCGGGTATGCCCAGTATGCTGCGCACGATGTCTTCGGCCGGTTCGTCGTCGGCCCCGAATCGGTTGCGCACCTGAATCCAGCAGCTGCCCAGCCCCAGGTCGGCCGCTTGCAGTTGCATGAGTATGGCGGCAATCGAGGCATCCTCGACCCAGGTATCGGTAAGGGTCATGTCGGCCGTCACGACGATAGCCAGGGCAGCCCCTTCGACAGGCTTGGCTCCGGCCGTCTTGCAGGCAGCCAGGCGGGCCAGCACCTCTTTGTCTTCGACGGCGATAAACTCCCAAGGGGTACAGCGTTTCGACGAGGGGGCGAGCAGCCCGGCCTCGAGAATCAGCTTCACCGAGTCGGGCGACAGCGGTTGGTCGGTATACTTGCGGATGCTACGGCGGTGCATCAACAGATCGTGCAGATTATTCATAAGGGTAATGTTTTTACGGTTTGTATTTCATGAATTGGAGGAGGTGACGTTCGGCCCCGGCTGTGTGGCGTACAGACGAGCGGGGACACGAGCCTGCATCTCTTCCAGTAGCAAAGATACAAAACCTAATGCTTACGCGGGGAATTTGCGAAAACTTTTTTCGCTACTTTTCGGCGGGCCGCATACTGAACGACGCTTTTTTGCGTTTATTAAATGTGCCTCTCGACAAACGGGGCACGTTGTGTATAGAATCCCGATGAAATACAAGATATTACTCCTTTTTGTCGCGATAGGTGCGGTGCTCGAGCTGGCGGCGCAAGGGCGTGTGAAACTCACGGGCCGGGTCTACGACAGCGACAACCAGCCTATCGAACTGGCTACGGTGCGTGTGGCGGGTACCACCATGGGCACGATGACCGACCTCAAGGGCGAGTATCAGCTCTCCATACCGGCGGGCGACTCGATTGTGGTCATCTACTCCTGCTTGGGTTACCGCGAGGAGCAGCGGCAGCTGCTCAACCTCACGAAAGACGTCTCGCTGTCGGTGCGGCTGAACAAAAACTCGAAGATGCTGAGCGAGGTGGTGGTGGCGACTCACCGCCGGCAGACCAGTACGCTGCAGACTATCGACACGAAGGACCTCAAGCTGATGCCCGATGCCTCGGGCGGCAGTATCGAGGCGATGCTCACCACCTTTGCCGGGGTCAACTCGAGCAACGAGTTGAGTTCGCAATACTCGGTGCGGGGCGGTAACTTCGACGAGAATATCGTCTACATCAACGGTATCGAGGTGTATCGTCCGCTCACGGTGCGGTCGGGACAGCAGGAAGGGTTGAGTATCATCAACCCCGATATGGTGGGGGCCGTAGGCTTTTCGTCGGGCGGTTTCTCGGCCGAGTATGGCGACAAGATGTCGTCGGTGCTCGATATTATCTACAAGCACCCCGAGGCTTTCGAGGGGTCGGTGTCGGCCAGCTTTCTGGGGGCCACCGCCTCGATTGGGCAGAGTACCAAGAAGTTCTCGCAACTGCACGGCATCCGCTACAAGACCAACTCCACCCTGTTGAGCTCGCTCGATACCAAGGGCGAGTATGAACCGTCGTTCTTCGATTATCAAACCTATCTCACCTATAAGTTCGCCCCCAAGTGGGAGGCTTCGTTTCTGGGCAACATTGCCATCAACGACTACAAGTTCACTCCCCACGAGCGCAATACCTCGTTCGGTACGGCTACCAATGCCAAGCAGTTCAAGGTCTATTTCGACGGCGGGGAGCGCGACAAGTTCGAGACCTATTTCGGGGCTCTGTCGCTGAACTTCTTCCCCGACAAGTATACCCAGTGGGCCTTGATGACCTCGGCCTTTGTCACCAACGAGCTGGTGACCTACGACATTTCGGGGCAATACTGGCTCGACGAGCTGGCCGATACGGGCGACGGCGAGGGCAGCGAGAATACCGGCGCGCTGGGCGTGGGTACCTATCACGAGCATGCCCGCAACCGCCTCAAGGCCTCGGTGATTGCCACCTCGATCAAAGGGGCTACCAAGTTGGGCCAGAACGAGCTGAAGTGGGGATTCACCCACCAGTACGAACAGATTTACGACCGCGTGCGCGAGTGGGAGATGCGCGACTCGGCCGGCTATTCGCTGCCGCATACCGGGCAGTCGGTCGAGATGATTTACAACCTCTTTTCGAAGCAGGACATGGAGAGCCACCGCCTCTCGGCCTATCTGCAGGATACCTATCGGATGCGCACCTTGTGGGGGCGGCTCATCTTCACCGGTGGTGTGCGGGCCTCGTACTGGGGCTTCAACAAGGAGACGCTGGTGAGTCCGCGGGCCTCGATTACCTTCATCCCGGCCGCCAACGAGCAGATTACGGCCCGCCTGGCCGGCGGTCTCTATTACCAGGCCCCCTTCTACAAGGAGTTGCGCGACACGGTGTGCGATGCCTCCAACAATTACGTGGTGCAGTTGAACCGCAACATCAAGTCGCAACGCTCGATACACGTGGTGCTCGGCGGCGACTATTCGTTCCGGGCGTTGGACCGTCCGTTCAAATTCACGGCCGAACTCTACTACAAGAAACTCGATAACCTCATTCCCTACGAAATCGACAACCTGCGGGTGTGGTACAGCGGGCAGAACGAGGCCAAGGGCTACGCCGCCGGTATCGACCTGAAGCTCTTCGGGCAGTTTGTGCCCGGGGTCGACTCGTGGCTCACCTTCTCGCTGATGAAGACGCAGGAGGAAATCGGCGGCATCAAGTTGCCCCGACCTACCGACCAGCGGTACAGCGTGGGGCTCTACTTCCAGGACTATGTGCCCCGCTTCCCCAAATACAAATTCAGCCTGCGGGCTATCCTGGCCGACGGTCTGCCGGTGGGTTCGCCCCGCAAGGGACGTCAGGCGGGCTACTTCAGGGCCCCGGCCTACAAGCGTATCGACATCGGAGCTTCGCGTCTGCTGGTGGGGGGCGAAGACAAACTCCTGCAACGGGGTATCTTCCGCAACCTGAAAAGCGTGTGGATTGGTATCGACGTGTTCAACCTCTTCGACATCAGCAACGTGAACTCCTACTATTGGGTCACCGACATCACCAATGCCCAGTATGCCGTGCCCAACTACCTTACCCGCAGGCAGATAAACCTGCGTCTCTCCATCGACTTTTAATCGACCCGATTACCGCAGGCGAATGTAGTACATCAGGTCGGTGATGCCGTAGAGCAGTGTGGCCGCACCGAAGGTGGCGACAATGATGCGCTCGGTCGCCGAGAAGGGATTGACCAGAATCTCGATGCCGATAAGCAGAACAATCACCGGCAGCAGATAGGAGAGCCACCCCGCCTTGCGCTTGATGGTCTTCTTCAGTGTGAGCAGATAGAGCAACTGGTAAACTCCGATTAAGATGAGTGCACCCCCCAGCACGTAGATGGTCACCCCGATGTACCAACTGGGCACCAGGATGAGCGAACACCCGAACAGCAGCAGGATGGCCGACATCACCGGGAACGGCAGATCCTTCTTGTGGTCGCCGCTCAGCAGATAGAACAGAATGGTGTAGAGACTGGGCACCCCCAAAAGAATACCGATAATGAACAGTATGGTGGGCAGGGCGGCGTTGGGATAGAATATCAACAGCAACCCCACGGCAATAGAGGCGATGATGCGGACGAGCGGATTTTGAAAAGCATTCATAAGACAGGGCTCTGGATTAGTTGTTCTTCATATAATATATAACAACAGCAAAGGTAGCAAGATGTTTGTGAAATGTCGTGATGGTGAAACGCTATTTAACAGCCTTGTATGCAGAAGCCGCGGCCGGAGTGTGTGAATTTGGGAATATTTATTACCTTTGTCCCCGCTGCGGTAAATCGCGGTCGAGCCGGGTCGCTTGGATGCGGCTGTGTCGACATCGATGCAAGAGGCTCCACACGAGAGGTTTACCTCTATTTTCGAAACAAAAAAGATGCTATGTCTGCACCGAAAAAAATCTTAGCCATCATAAATCCCATTTCGGGAACCAAAGATAAAGAGGAATTGCCTGCCTTGATCGACGAGGTGATAGACCCGTCGAAATACAGCGTGGAGTGCCGCTTCACCCAATATGCCGGCCATGCGGCCGAGATGACCCGTCAGGCTGTTGCCGACGGGGTAGATGTGGTGCTCTCGGTCGGGGGCGACGGTACCTGCAACGAGATTGCCCGCGAACTGATAAACACCCCCACGGCGCTGGCCATCGTGCCGGTTGGTTCGGGCAACGGGTTGGCCCGCCACCTGGGCATCTCGATGGATGCCCGCAAGGCGCTCGAGATTGTCAACGACGGCGTGATTGCCGACCTCGACTACTGTACGGCCAACGGCCGCCCCTTCTTCTGCACCTGCGGGGTGGGGTTCGATGCGCTGGTGAGCCTCAAGTTTGCGCAGGGAAAACGCCGGGGTAAGCTGGCCTATGTGGCCAAGGCGCTCACCGAGTACCTCAAGTACAAGTCGGAGACCTACCAGATTGAGATGCCCGACGGTACTGTCACCGAGAAGGCCTTCCTCATTGCCTGCGGCAACGCCTCGCAATATGGCAACAATGCCTATATCGCCCCCCATGCCAGCATGCAGGACGGCAAAATAGACGTCACGGTGCTCATGCCCTTTACCCCCTTCGACACGGCGGGGTTGGCCCTGTTGCTCTTCACCAAGCATATCGATCAGGATGCCAACATCAAGAGCTTTACCACCGAGTCGCTCGTCATCAAGCGCGAGAAACCGGGGGCCATGCACCTCGACGGCGAGCCTGTCGAGATGGGTACCCGCATCGACATCCGCTGCTTCAAAGGAGGTCTGCGCGCCCTCATTCCGGCCGAGGACCCCAAGCGCTCCATCATCGAGCCCTTCGCCTCGGTATTCTGGGAGTTTATCGAGACCGTGCGTCAGGAGTTGAATATCTGATAGGTCGGGTGTTATTCCATTGAAAAGTGATTGTCGAGCGGCCGCAGACCGTGTTAGCCTCCCTGTCGGCGGTCGGCCAGTTCGATGACCTCGAGGTCCTTGATTTCGGCCCCGTCGATGACGAAGCGCACGAGGGTGCGTTTCTTGTGGAATCCGTACAGGCCGGCGGCTCCGGGGTTGATGTGGAGGCATTTCAAGGTTTTGTCGTAGAGTACCTTCAGGATGTGCGAGTGGCCCGAGATGAAGAGTTTGGGCGGATGAATGTAAATCTGGGGTATCACCTCGCGGGCATATTTGCCGGGGTATCCGCCGATGTGGGTCATCCACACGTCCACCCCCTCGATGGTA
The DNA here is from genome assembly GCF_946496565.1 of uncultured Barnesiella sp. Lineage (NCBI taxonomy): Bacteria > Pseudomonadati > Bacteroidota > Bacteroidia > Bacteroidales > Barnesiellaceae > Barnesiella > uncultured Barnesiella sp. The sequence goes on along the minus strand of NZ_CAMMHD010000013.1, from coordinate 54,421 downwards.
AACCGCTGGTGTTGCGGGTAGCGCAGGCGCAATTCGTGGCCGTCGATGTTGCCATAGACGGCCCGGAAGGGTTTCATGGCCTCGAAGCGGTCGGCCAGCTCGACCGAGCCGATGTCGCCCGCGTGCCAAATCTCGTCGCACTCGGCAAAATATTTCGCGTAACGGTCGTCCCACCAGGCGTGGGTATCGGATAACAGACCAATCTTTACCATGACTCTTTTCTCAATTTAAGGGTAAAAGTACGGCAATAATTTGTAAAGTCGAAAAAAAACAGCTACATTTGTCCCCACAGAAACAGATGCGGTAGTAGCTCAGTTGGTAGAGCATCAGCTTCCCAAGCTGAGGGTCGCGAGTTCGAGCCTCGTTTGCCGCTCTTTGAGAAGCCGGTTTGCATGCAGCAAGCCGGCTTTTTTTTGTGCTGGTTCATATTGGAGAAGAGGGCCTTCGAGCTTTGAAGAAGGGGTGTAGCACAACGGATAGAACAGATGCTATCTCTCTCGCATTTAATCCTCCGTGGAATTGATATGGGCTTGTGTAATAGTCTGCTACCTGTTATAAATCGGAGACATTACATTTTTATTATATTCTTTATTATACCTTGCAGAGGAAAGATTTTCTTGATAACTTGCACTACATTTTTTTTAAATGAATGTCCGCAAGTTGCCAATCAATAAATTCGATGTTTAAAGTTCGCCCTATACGTACATGCGCAAAGTTCGAGCCTGTCAAAGAGTCTGAAGCCCAAATACCTTCTGTTGAACTTATAACAGAACTCGTTAAGGTAGAGTTGCAGGAACTCTGCTTTTATGTCATGGTACATGTCCAGTATGCTCCTTTTGGCATTGCTGATGGCAATGTGCACCCAAGGCAGAACTTTCCCGACACTCTTTTTGTCATCCGCAACTACGGCATGGTGGGAGGTTGTCACTCCGTCCTTTTCAAGAGCGGCATAACTGCTGAACCCGTCCGTGGTCACATCGGCGTTTCCGTCCGTCCCCGTCTTTATCTTGCCCGTGATGGTGGAAGCCTTAAAATCGCCGATGACCAGCATCTTTATATGCCCGACAGTTTTGGGCGTACTGTACTTTCTGGCAGGAGGCGTAGCGGACCGGCTGCTTTCGGCCATGACAAGGACGGAAGTCTTGCGCTGGCTTCCACGCCCTCGCTTCAGCGGACAGTCCTTCTGGTCTTCAGGAGTTTCGGTGGAAAAGAAGCCCTCGTCCACTTCCATATCCCCATGAAGGGCGTAAAGGCTGTCGCGCCTGCCCATCACATCGCGCAGCTTATGCACCATTTCCCATACGGGCTGGTAACGCTTGCGGCCGAGCTGGCGCTGTATCTCCTTTGCCGATATGGCACGCCTGGTAGCCGTCAGCAGGAACATGGCCGCAAACCAATCACGCACAGGAAGATGGCTGCCTTGCATGACCGTGCCCGAACGAAGCTGCATCTCATGTTTGCAATCCATGCAAGTCCAGGACTTATGGCTCGGATTCCAGCTCAGGCGCAAACCGCCGCACTGGCTGCAGAACAGACCGTGGTGTTCACGGAAACTACGCAATGCAGCCTCGCAGGAGGCCTCGTCTGGGTATTGACGGTAAAAATCAAGCAGGGTCATATCATATACGTTTTTATTGTCCATACATCTCGCATCAAGCATAAAGTGTTCCAATACACGCCTATCGGACATCTTGGCGGTTTAAACTTTGCTAATTTGGGAACATGCGGACATTCATTTTTTTTATTATAGGAATAAAAGACTATTTTAGCACGCTTGAAATATAGAGGCACAGCTTATTTAAAGACATAAATAGTTTGGCGATATCGATGGAATATATAGATAAATCAGAAGCATTGGCATCCTTTAGCGAAGTTTATCAGAAGTATAGAGGACCGTTCACAAGAATGGCTATTTCTTATGTGGGAGATAAGAGTATAGCCGAGGATTTTGTGACCGATTCATTCGTTGCTTATTGGGAGAACAGAAGCCGATTGCCTCAAGGCACCAATATACCGGCCTATATATTGGTATCGCTTAAGAATAAATGTTTGACCTATTTGACCCACCTCCGTAAAGAGCAGGAGATAATCGATTCGATGAAAAGTCAATACCAGTGGGAACTTGATTTTCAAATAGCCTCTTTGGAGGCATGTAATCCCCAGGAGATATTTTCAGAGGAGGTATGGCGGTTGGTAAACGAGGCTATTCGGTCGCTTCCCGATAAGACGAAAGAAATATTTTTGTTGAGTCGTATGGAAAATCTTACCAATCGTGAAATTGCCGAGCAGTTGGATATTTCGATTAAAACCGTAGAGTTTCATATAGGTCGGGCTTTGAAGGTGATGAGAGTTGCCCTGAAAGATTATTTGCCTCTTTTTTTTCTTCTTTTTGTAAAATAATTGGATTTTTCGTTAGGGTACATTTATACTCGTTAGTTATATATGCGTAAAGGGTAAATTTATGGATAGAGATTTGCTATATCGTTTTTTCAATGGGACCGCTTCAGAATCGGAACGGAAGGATATTAGGCAGTGGGCCGATGCAGCTCCCGAGAATATGAAAGAACTGTTGAAAGAACGTAAATTATACACGGCTATCTTATTGACTGGTGAGCGGGAGTCTTTTGCCCTGTCTAAGGAGAAAGAGCCGGTATGGTATAAGCGTTCTTATTTTGTTCGATGGGGGCAGTATGCTGCGGTTTTTCTCTGTGCCGTGTTATTGACCTGGTTGGTTTCGAATCGGGTAGATCGTGCTTCGTCGATGATGCAAGTGGATGTCCCCCTTGGACAATATATCAATCTGACTCTGTCGGATGGAACAAACGTATATTTGAACTCTGGAACAACATTCAAATATCCGACAGCCTTTACCGGGAAAAATCGTGAGGTGGAAATTGATGGAGAGGGATTCTTTCGGGTAACGCATCAAAAGAACGATGTCCCTTTTATAGTTAAGACTTCGAAAGGACAGGTGAAGGTATTGGGTACCCAGTTCAATGTAGAGGCATACAACGATAAAGATCTGTTTGAGACTTCATTACTTGAAGGGAAAGTTGAGGTGACTACGGCATCTGATAAACTTGTATTGAACCCCAATGAAAAAGCCGTTCTTGTTGGTGGAAAATTAAAGAGAGAGACTCTTGATGACGAGAGTAGCTATAGTTGGACAAGCGGGATAATTGACTTTAACAATATTCGCTTTGATGACCTTATGAAAGAGTTTGAGAAGATTTATGGAGTTCATATTATCATTCGTAATCCGCAAATCAAGGACAATCGCTGTTTAGGAAAATTCCGGCGTATAGATGGGCTGGACTATGCATTACAAGTATTGCAGGTAGATATAGATTTTGAATATAGTCACGATTTTGAAACACAAACCTTTTATATTAACTAAAAACACAACACAATACCATGAGAAAGACATAGCCCAGATAAAAAGTAGGGAATATCGAACCGTCGCCAAACAATCGATATTCCCCTTTGGAAAATTAACACAAGAATTGTATTAATCTTAAAACACACAAATGTATGAAAAAGAAATTGATGTTGAGGAATGAACGTTCCTCTAATTCAATATTATTAAGAATTATGAAAATCACATGTACCTTATTTTTTGTGGGCATATTGCAGATTTTTGCTTTCAACGCTTATTCTCAAAATGCTCGTGTTACCATGAATCATGTCAATACACCCCTTCGGGTTATTCTTAACGATATTGAGAAGCAGACCAATTATTTGTTTGTAATTATTAACTCACAAGTCGATACACAGAAGAAATATACGGTACAAGTTAAGTCGGAACCCGTTTCTACTGTATTGAACGCCTTGTTTCAAGGTGAAAATGTGGTTTATCAATTGCAGGGAAATCACATTGTACTTTCGCGTGAGGATAAAAAGCGAGAGCAGAAATCCAAACGTACAGTGACAGGGTATATAAAGGATCATTCGGGCGAACCATTGGTGGGTGCCAGTATTCTGGTAAAAGGGACTCAACAAGGTACAGTGACCGACTTGAATGGCTATTTCAGTCTCGAAGGCGAATATGACGAAAGTACCGTATTGAGTATTCGCTATGTGGGTATGGAGAGTAAGGATGTGGCAATTGCCGATAAAAACAGTCTCGATATCACTCTCGACGATGGTGCACAACAACTGGACGATGTGGTTGTCGTGGGATATGGAACCCAAAAGAAGATAAATTTGAGTGGAGCCGTCGAGGCCGTATCGGGAGCTGTCCTTGAAAACCGCTCGGTCAATAACGTGGGAACCATGTTGCAAGGATTGGTGCCCAACCTGAATATTAGTGTGGATGGCGGTCAGATAAATCAGACTCCGAGTTTCAATATTCGAGGCGTCACAACTATAACCAATGGTGGAGCTCCATTGATTCTTGTCGATGGAATCCCTACCGAAGAGGCCGATTTCTCGCGTATGAACAGTGCCGATATTGAGAGTATATCGGTACTTAAGGATGCCTCTTCAGCTGCTATTTATGGAGCAAGGGCCGCATTCGGTGTAATTCTGGTTACGACGAAAAAAGGAGGAAAAGACGGTAAGGTAAGGTTTACGTTCAACAACACGGTCAACGTGCGTACTCTGGGGCGTATGCCACAGGTTGTAAAAGACCCCTATATACAGGCTTCGTATAAAGATATTATGGGAGCTCCGTGGTACGACCTTTACAGCGAAGAGGAGTTGGAGTATGCCAAGCAACGTTCGCTCGATCCTTCGTTGTCGCCGGTAATGATCGACCCGACTGATCCAAACCGATATACCTATTTGGGCGCTACCGACTGGTTTCACGAACTCTATAATAATACCGGGCTATCTCATTCACACTCCATCGGTATGTCGGGAGCTACCGAGAAAACCTCGTATTATCTGGGTGGAGAGTATTTTGGCGAAAGCGGTATGCTTAAGTATAATACCGATCAGTACAATCGTTATAACTTGAGGAGTAATGTCAGCTATCAGGTGACCGATTGGCTTTCGATTTCAAATAATACATCGATGACTTATTATACCTATAAAGCACCCTCTTCGCTCGATTGCGGTTGGTTGTACAAAGAGATACACAATGCCAATGCCTTGACTATTCCCAAGAATCCCGACGGAAGTTGGACCGAGAGTGGAGCCAAGTATATTGCCGGTACCGAAATGGGCGGCGAAAGCGAATATGAAGAGCTATTGGCTCAGACTCAGATTTCGTTTGATATCCAGCTTATTAAGAACATTTGGTCGGTAAAAGGAGATCTTGCTGTTAAATTTTGGAACAAGCATAAGAACTATTGGGAGTCTGATAAAGATATCGTGTATAGAGATGGGCCCGAGAGTGCACCCAAGGAATTGGGATGGAGCGATTTCGCTCGTACCGAGCATGATAATTCCCGATTTACCCTTTTTAATGTATATACCAACTTCAACAAGAAATTTGGTAAACACGAGTTAGGCGCAACTCTTGGCTTTGAGCAGCAACTCGAAACCGCACAATACTTTACCGGTGAGCGAGATGGCCTTATCAGTAACTCGGCTCCCAGTATTGGTGTGGCATCGGGCGATAATAAAACTTTGACCGATACCCGTTACAGCTGGGCTACGCGGAGTGGCTTTTATCGGTTGAACTATATATTTGACGATAAATATATTTTTGAAGCAAACGGCCGTTACGATGGAACTTCGCGATTCCAAAAGGACCATCGCTTTGGATTTTTCCCTTCATTCTCGGCCGCGTGGGTAATCTCAAACGAGAATTTCTATCAAGGAATAAAAGAGGTGATGAATATGACCAAACTCAGGGCCTCTTATGGTTGGCTGGGTAATCAAAATGTGGGCTATTATGAGTATATTTCAAATATGACCTTCTATGAGTGTAACTACTTGCTCAATGGGAAAAAGCCTATTGGAGTGGGGTCGCCCGATTTGATATCCGATGACTTGACGTGGGAGAAAGTAAATACGATTGATTTCGGTTTGGATCTGGCTTTCTTGAGAAACAGACTTACATTCAGTGGCGATGTATATCGTCGAAATACCAAGGATATGCTCACTCCAGGGAAAACGCTTCCCGGTGTATTGGGTGTTGCGTCGCCTCGTCAGAATGCGGCCGACCTGAAAACCGAGGGATGGGAAATCTCGATTGGTTGGCAAGACCATTTTATGTTGGCATCCAAACCGTTCAAATATTCGGTTAAATTCAATATCTCCGATTCGTATGCCGTGATAACCAAGTTTAACAATGAGACCGGAACGCTTGACGATTATTATCCCGGATGGCGTATCGGTGATATATGGGGATTGACGACCGAAGGTTTCTTCCAAAGTGAGGAGGATATTAAGAATCATGCCGACCAATGGGAGGTTACGGCCTATCCGGGTGACCGGCCTCTTGCTCCCGGCGATTTGAAATACAAGGATTTGAATGGCGATGGATATGTCAATAAAGGCAAATGGACAATCGATGACCATGGTGATTTTTCGATTATCGGGAACACAAGCGATCGCTATTGCTATGGTGCCGATATAAACGCCGAATGGAATGGCTTTGACCTTAGAATCTTGTTGCAAGGTGTAGGGAAAAAGGACTGGTATCCCAATGTGTTTACGTTCTTTGGAATTTATCGAGCTCCGTGGTCAGATGTATATACCAACAATCTTGACCACTGGACTCCCGAGAATCCCGACGGATATTTCCCCCGGTTGAAATCCTATACGGCCGAGGTCGCAGGTGATATGAGTATTGCCCAAACCCGATATTTACAGGATGCCTCTTATATGAGAATCAAGAATATCACCTTTGGATATACTTTGCCACAGTCGCTTACCCGTAAGATTAAAATCGATCAGGTGCGGTTCTATTTTAGTGGAGATAATATAGCTGAGATTACCAAACTTTGCAAGAATGTCGATCCCGAGGGGCTTGGATTGGTACATCCCATGCAACGGGTATTCTCTTTTGGCCTCAATCTTAATTTCTAAAACGTATGAATTATGAAAACGAGAGTATTATATATTGTAATTATAATGATGGGGTTATGTGGTTGTAACGATTCTTTTTTGAATCGTTTGCCCGAAACGTCGTTGGTTACTGAAAATTTCTTCAACTCACCCTCCGATCTGGAGCTTTTTGTCAATAAATTGTACTTAAGTGAATCTCCTAAGTATTGGGATCCGGGAACCGACAATGTTGTCGCTTCGGAAAAGGATGAAATGTTGGATTTGATACATGGCAATATTACACCTGCCACGGTTGGTGGCTGGGATTGGGGCCAGATACGTGAGTTGAACTATTTCCTCGATAATGCCGGTAAAGCGCAGGGTGACCAGGAATTGATAAACCATTATATTGGCATTGTGCGTATGTTGCGTGGTCGCGAATATTATGAAATGGTAAAGCGATATAGTGATGTACCTTGGTATGACCATGCTTTGAAAGATACCGAGGTCGATGAGCTATACAAGCCTCAAGATTCCCGCACCTTTGTCGTTGAGAAAATTATGGAAGATTTGGATTTCGGGTGTAAAAATATTATGACCGACCTTGAGAATAGAACCGTTTACAACCGGTGGTATGCCTATGGCTTGCTGGCCCGTATAGCCTTGCATGAAGGTACGTTCAGAAAGTATCACACCGAACTGGGTTTGGAAAGTACTGCCGATGAGTTCCTTCGCAAAGCGGTTACGGCTTGTGAAGCTATCATGGCAAATACTACCGACTTTGAAATTTATGATGTCGACGGTCCTGATAATTCGTATCGCAACCTGTTTATCAGCAATGATTTGAGCAAGTGTAAGGAGATTATTCTGTTCAAAGATTATGATTATGATGCACAAATCAAGCATTATGCTTCGAATCATGTATTCTCCTATACTACCAATTTGAGTCGGGCTTTGATGGAGAGTTATCTGGTAAAGAAAGAGAATAAGGCTGTTCCGTTCTCTTCGGTAGAAAACTACCAGACTAAGACATTTATCGAAACCTTTGCCGATAGAGACCCCCGATATGCACAGACGTTTATGTATCCCGGTTACATACGACCGGGCGATGTACAACCGTTTGTCCCCAATATGAATTTGGGGGGGTATCCTCAAATCAAGTTTGTATCGAAAGATGCTCAGCAGATTATGCCGGGTACCTCATATAACGATCTTCCCTTGATGCGGCTGGGTGAGATATTGCTTATCTATGCCGAGGCCAAAGCCGAGTTGGGAACACTCAATCAAGAGGATCTCGATAAATCGATTAATAAGTTGAGAGATCGGGTGGGAATGCCTCACATGATCTTGTCGGAGTTGGTGACCGATCCTACTTTGGAACAACAGTATCCCAATGTTTCGGGTGCCATGAAAAACGCAATTCTCGAAGTCCGTCGCGAACGTCGGGTCGAGTTGGCTTGTGAGGGATTTCGTAAAGATGATATTCTGCGGTGGCGTGTAGGGACCCTTCTCGAGATGCCACAAGGGGCCTATATTGCGGCTATTAACGAGGTATTCGATGTGACTGGTGACGGAGTTTCCGATGTGGGCATTTTCTTGAACAGTGCTTCGGTCAAGCCCATTTATAAAAAGAAGATATGCTACTATCTTGAGGATGAAAATGGCGAAAAGACCGGTATTTCTCTCTCGGAAGGTGATCATGGTTATATTATTCTGACAAATGATTTGACCAGTCCCAAGAAATTTATCGAGCCTAAGTATTATTATTTCCCGATACCTCAGGGCGAACGTGTTACCAATCCTAATTTACACGAAACAAATTTCTGGTAATTATCTAATTTCCAATTAAATATAGTCTCCTTCTCATCTTGTGCATGACATAAGATGGAGCCCAGGTTATACCCTGTGTTAGAATAACTTTCGGGTTGTTCAGAGGGAGATTATTGTCTAACAAAGAAAGATTATGAGATATTCTTATTCTATATTAATTCCGTTACTGGTGCTTGTAGCTTGGCCGCTTCAAGCCAAGGAGGTGGTTGTAACATTTGACAATCCGGCTGAGTTTTATGAGAAATATCGGTTTGTCGATGGAATCGAGGGTAAAGCCCTGGATTTGAGTTCCGATGCCTATCATCGCAATCCGGTTACGGTGGGGCAGATTGATTCGCTCGATATGGCAGGCTCTTTTTCTTTGGGAATTTGGGTCAACACAACGAGTCGGGAAACAGGTCTGAAAGCATTGGTAAGTAATAAGCGTTCATGTGAGATGAAAGATGCCGGCATTATGTTGTCGGCTCAGGAAAATGGGTCGTGGTGCGTCTATTTTACCGATGGGACCAATTGGCAATGGGATTATCGTCCTACTGTAGAGCGTCAGCCCATTAATGATGGAAAGTGGCATTTCCTTGCTGTGACTCATAATGCCGATAAAGATGAGATGAAGATGTATTACGACGGGCTAAATGTAGCTACTTATTGCACCAATGGGAATAAGTGCTTGGCGACGGGAAATCCTTTATATATAGGAAATCACATCGACGATCAATGGCACAGTTTCGAGGGCCTTTTAGACCGTTTCTCTTTTATCAATCGGGTGAAGAGCGAAGCTGAAATTGCCGATGAATATGAGCAGTTTACAGGAATCAGGCGAGAGGCTCGGCTACCGTATTTTACTCCTGAGATAAATTTGATGGAGTTTAATATTTTCCATGGAGGTCATGAGTTGGGTGAGCAGGTGGGCGTAAATCGCGTCGTAGAGGTGATTAAAAAGTCTCATGCCGATATCATAGGTATGATTGAAACTTACGGAGCCGGGGCCGAAATAGCCGATGCCCTGGGGTATTATTTCTATTTGCGCAGTTCAAATCTCTCGATTATGAGCAAGTATCCCATAGAACAGACCTGGGATATGTTTCAGCCCTTCAACACGTGTGCTGCAACAATCCGTATCAGCGAGACTCAGGTCATCAATTATGTAAATCTGTGGCTCGATTACCGACCCATCACCGACGAGCAAGTGAGGGCGCGATTGTCGGTCGAGGAGATAGAACAGCAAGAGTTGCCCACGCGTTATCGCGAGTTGACTGCCATATTGGGTGATATGCAACCCTTCTTTGACCAGAAAGGGGTGCCTCTCTTTGTCTCGGGTGACTTTAACAGTGGTTCTCATCTGGATTGGACCGAGGAGGCGAAACATCTGTTCGGTGGCTATGTATTGAAATGGCCTACCAGTGTACTGATGGAGAAGAGAGGTTTTAAGGATTCGTATCGAGAACTCCATCCCAATCCTGTGAAAGATCCTTGCCTTACCTGGTCCACCATGTCGAAACTCGACTTGCAATATCGCATCGACTTTATCTATTATATGGGTGATAAAGTGAAAGCCGTTCGTTCTGAAATGCTTGACAAGCATCCGATACGTTTCCCATCGGATCACGCGGCTATGATAACAACTTTCTCTTTTAAGAAATGAATATGATAGGTATGACAAAATATAAGATTTGGGTGATAATAGCTCTCATTGTTTTTCTGGGAAAATCCCATTCTTTTGCCGGTATATTGCCCTATCCCAATCATATAGAGTGGAAGTCGGGCGAATATCGTATGGGGAGGAAAGCTCATCTGTATTGCGATGCGTGTTTCAAGGAAGAGGTACGGCGAGCAATGGATGGCTTGGACAAGGCGGGTTTGTTGTCATACGACTTTTGTGACAAGTCGGGAGCTGATTTTCGTATCTGTTATACCAGTGAGATAAAGCCCGAAGGATATATGCTGGATATAAATTCTGATGGGATAACCATTTGTGCGTCAACTCAATCGGGCGTGTTCTATGCTATCCAGACCCTTAGGCAGGTAGCTCAGGAAGAGGGGGCTTCAATACTGTTCCCGTGCATGGTTGTCTGTGATTATCCGGCATTTGCCTGGCGGGGTTTCCTGTTGGATGAAGCACGTAACTTCCAGGGAAAGAGTGAGGTAAAGAAGCTTTTGGATGAAATGGCTGCATTGAAGATGAATGTGTTTCAATGGCACTTGACCGATGATCAGGGTTGGCGTATTGAAATTAAGAAATATCCCTTGCTGACCGCAGTGGGTGGACATAGAGATTCTACTCAGCTCGACTGGTATGAGAGTACCGTATATGATGGTACACCCGTGAGTGGATTCTACACGCAAGACGATATTCGTGAGATTGTAGCTTATGCCGCCGATCGCCACATTACGGTGGTTCCCGAGATTGAATTTCCCGGGCACGCATCGGCTGCTATTGCGGCATATCCCTGGCTGGGATGTAGTCAAGACCCGATATCGGTACCTTGTAGTTATGGAGTATTTTCGGCCGTTTTCAATATAGCCGACAGTCGGGTGCAGACTTTCATCCGGGATGTGTTGGACGAAGTTTCGTCTCTTTTCCCTTCGGCGGTTATTCACATTGGAGGTGATGAGGTGAAATATGATGAGTGGCAAAACTCTCAAGCAATACAACAATTGATGGAGAAGGAACAGCTATCGACTCCGGCCGAGTTACAGATCTGGTTTGCCAATCGACTCTCAAGCTATTTGAGTCGAAAAGGAAAAATCATGATGGGGTGGAACGATATCACCGGCGACAAACTTCATGCGTTTCAACCCGATAGCGAGGTGCAAAGTAAACTCGACCCCGCTAATACGATTGTTCAGTTTTGGACAGGGGATCGCTCGATATTGAAGAAAGCCCTCGAGCGGCGTCTTAAAATTGTGAATACTCTGTGCGAATATACCTATTTGAATTATAACTACGATAAGATTGTTCCAGGGTTGGAGTATGGATACAAACCTATTTCGTTGGAGAAGGCCTATGACTTTAATCCGGTTCCCGAGTGGTTGGAGAGTGATCGGGATTTGATATTGGGCCTTTCGTGTGCCATGTGGGGCGAGTGGATTAACCGACCCGAAACGATGTATAAGATGGTCTATCCTCAGATTGCGGCCTATGCCGAAACGGGATGGACTCTACAAGAGAATAAAAATTTCGACAGATTCCAGCGCTCTTTGAGATTCTTCATCGATCGGTGGCAAGCTGCTCGGTATATACAATAATCTAAAATCTATGTTTCACTAAAAAAAATCAGTTATTATGAAAAAGTTAACTTTACTTTTGGCGTGTGTGATTGCTTCGTTGGCACAAGTGTGGTCACAGGTTACTATCTCTTTGGAAAATTTCCATATTCAAAGAGGCTCGGACATTGTAGTCAAATATAGCAATGGGGCTGGTAATCAGAAAGATTATATCGGTATAGCGCCTCTTGGACAGGCAATTACCGGTATTCCAGGTGGATATACGACTACCTATGCCTATCTCGACAATCCAGGTTCGCAAGAGGGTACATGCACCATTCCGGCCAACAACATGGGAGCTACAGGTGATGGCTATTATTGGGCCGTATATCTGTTGGACGACGGGTATAATGCCGCATCGGACTATATACCTTTTTACTATGGCGATGAGGTTCCTCAGAATGAGAGTCCCGTTTTGTCGGTTGATGAGTGTACCCACGATTATACGACGATTACCTTTACCGATAATGAACTTTGGAGAATGCTTATTAAAGAGATAAGTGTCGATGGTGAGGTTTTAAGTCCCGATGATTATGCGGTTGAGGCGGGAGCACTCTATGTATTGAAAGATTTGACTTCGGCCGGCTCGCTCACGATTACGGCTTGGGATCATCCCGATGCAACGGTTCAATTGAATGCTTCGGCGGTTGAGACCGAACTTCTTGTTGATAACATACGATTCCACAACAATCAACTGGTTATTGCTGGTGCACAGTCTTCGATTCAGTCGGTTGCAGTATATGCGTTGACCGGGGCATTGTTACAGACTTATAAGGTGGCTTCGGAAGAGACTACAATTGATTTGAACTATCTGAATAGTGGGGTTTATGTAGTCCTGCTGAAAGGGAATACTACCCCCCAAGCGATTAAGATTATCATAAGACATTAATGTTAACTATATTCTGCCGATAGAAATATCGGCAGAATATAATAATCCCGATTATGAGAAGAACGGTTGTTTCAATCCTGCTAAGTCTTTGTTTCTGCTATACGCTTTGGGGACATTCAGTTCAACCCGAGTTTTCGGTCGCCGGATTTTATCCCCTTGACGGTGTCGGGCGGGAAATCTATTCAATGAATCCATCATGGCTTTTTTACAGAGGTGATATGGTTGGTGCCGAGCAAAAGGAGTTTGATGACTCGAGGTGGACTCTGGTATCGTTGCCCCATAGTATAGATACTTTGCCTACTGAGGCGAGTGGGTGCATCAATTATCAGGGTGTGTGCTGGTATAGAAAACATTTCTCTTCGTCCGACTCATTTGCTGGGAGAAAGCTGTTTCTCTATTTCGAGGCAATTATGGGTGAGGCTCGTGTATGGGTCAACGGCAAATTGTGTGCGACCCATTATGGAGGGTATTTACCTGTAATAGTAGATATTACCGATAAACTGGAGCCCGAGAATGTGATAGCTGTCTATACCGACAACTCGAACTGTCCGCTCTATCCGCCAGGAAAACCTCAGGAGTTTCTCGATTTTACCTATTCGGGCGGGATTTATCGCGATTGTTGGTTGATTGCTCATAACCGGGTGTATATAACCGATGAAAATTATGCTGCAGAAGTAGGTGGGGGAGGACTATTCGTTTCGTACAGTCGGGTTTCCGAGAAGTCGGCCGATGTGAATTTGAAGTTGCAGCTGAGAAATGAGACTTCTCGTATTTTTAGCGGGAAGGTGCTGTTTACGTTGCGAGCTCCGTCGGGTGAAACTGTAGCGCAAAAGAGCTGTCAGGTGCGGCTTTTGTCGGGGCGCTCGGGAAATTGTGAAACATATATCAGGCTCAAGAAACCTTATTTGTGGTCTCCATCGTCTCCATCGTTATATCAATTGTATATCGAAGTCAAAGATGAGAACACGGGGGAAACAATAGATGGCTATCGAAAAAAGATAGGCATACGCAGTATTGAGTTTAAAGGGTCGGATGGCTTGTGGGTAAACGGGAAACCTTATCCTCATCCGCTGATGGGCGTGAATCGGCATCAGGATTTTGCCGTAGTGGGCAATGCCATGACCAATAATCTGCATTGGAGAGATGCCATGAAGATAAAAGCTTTGGGACTGGAGGTCGTGCGTAATGCACATTATCCTCAAGATCCAGCATTTATGGATGCTTGTGACGCTTTGGGCCTTTTTGTCATTGAGAATACTCCAGGATGGCAATTTTGGAACGATGAGCCAGTGTTTCAAGATCGTGTTTTCAGCGACATACGAAATATGATTCGTCGGGATCGAAACAGACCGTCGGTTTTCTTGTGGGAACCTATTTTAAATGAGACTTGGTATCCCGAGTCGTTTGTCGATAGTGTCGTGCAAATCGTTGGCGAGGAGTATCCCTATCACTATTCTCATGTAGTATGTGATTCTGAAGCTCGGGGAGCTTCGAAGTTTTCTGTTCGTTATGCTCATCCGGAAAATGGCGATACCGATATTGCGACAAAGGAGTTTGATAGCCGGGTCGCTTACTTTACCCGAGAGTGGGGTGATAATGTTGATGACTGGAATTCTCATAATTCGACGAGTCGTGTGAGGCGGTCGTGGGGTGAAGTGCCTATGTTGGTACAGGCTATGCACTACGCCTTACCTCCCTATGTATGCACCAGTTATGATGCGTTATGGCGCACCTCCCGTCAGCATGTAGGTGGATGTTTGTGGCATTCGTTCGATCATCAGAGGGGATATCATCCCGATCCTTTTTATGGAGGATTGACCGATGTATTCAGACAACCCAAATATGCATACTACATGTTTATGGCACAACGTCCGATCGATACTTTGGATATTCAGGCCGATAGTGGCCCAATGGTTTATATTGCGCATGAAATGACGCCTTTCTCACCTGCCGATGTGACAGTGTACAGCAATTGTGATGAGGTAAGGCTGACTGTTTTCAAGGGAGGCAATACTTATAGTTATCACAAAAAGCTACAGAGTGAGGGGATGCCTTCACCAATTATCCGGTTTGAAAAGGTTTATCGGTTTATGGATGACAAGGCGCTTTCTCGCCAAAACCGGCACGATGAGGTATTCTTACTGGCCGAGGGCTTTCAGAATGGAGTAAAGGTGGCTGAGCATAAGCGTATGCCGGCCAGGCGTCCGGCTAAAATCGAACTTCGGTTGGATGATGAGCACATTGCTCCGATAGCCGACGGATCTGATTTAGTTACCGTGATAGCTTCGGTGACCGACGAGCAGGGTACGGTTAAACGACTCAACAATTATCACATACGCTTTTCAATCGAAGGAGAGGGTCGGCTGGTTGCCAATGAGGCAACACATACCAATCCTCGAGCCGTAGAGTGGGGAACAGCACCTGTTTTGGTGCGTACAACCCTGCGCCCCGGAAAGGTAAAGGTGCGTGCAGCTGTTGATTCCCCTGGTTTACAGATGCCTCTACAGGGTGAGTTGGAGTTTGAGGTATTGCCGGCGCTCTATGGGGCTATCTATAATGAAGAAGATCGAGCAGGGGTGAGCGAATTGATCTCTACCGGAGATAGTGGTGAGGAGGTTGAGCAACGTAGCCGTCTTAACCAGGAGTTGAAAAGTGTAGAGCTGCAGCAAACAGAATTTGGAGAGTAGATATATAATTAGTAATCAATAAAATAAAATGTATGAAAAAATATTTTTTCTCAATGATTGCCTTAATGGCTTGGATGTACCCCGGTACTGTTATGGCCGATACAGGCGAGGTATGGGTGATGCCTTGTACAGAAATTCTGGATAATTATCAGGACTTCCCGGCCAAGGAATCTAATTTGGTCGTGTTGGGTAAAGGCGAGACCGAGCATGTACAACTTGTCTTATCGACTATACCGAAAGAGAATATTTCTTTTACGTCGTCGTCGGCTCCGGCCGGTATTGATATTAGCTATAGAGTTGTTCGCGAAATCGATACTTTTGACGATGCATTGGTCCCTTTTGATTCTCAGGTAGAAGCGGCAGAGGGTACGACCGTAGTGTGGTTGACGTTTGAGACCGATCGGAATTGCTCGGTAGGGACATATGACTATTCGGTACAAGTCAAGAGTCTGAAAAATAATGTAAAGGTAAATTTCAAGATTCGAGTGGCCGATTATGAGATACCGCTTACCCCGTCAATACCTTCGGAGTTTAGTATCGATTTGGATAATATGCCCGACGGAGGTTCCGACAGGCAAAAGGAACTGTGGACCGAGTTTCTGTTGTCGCGTCGCATAGATCCTTATTATAGTGTAATTGTCGATCGAGGCGCTTGGCGTTGGGAGAATTGTTTCTCGCCTTGGTCCTGGGATGACCCCAGAAGTCAAGCTTTGCTTCAAGACCCGCGTTTCTGTCGTTTTGCGCTTCCTTGTATGCTTGAGGATGAGGAGTTTTTACGCATGTGTAGCGATATGAAGGAGAAAGGAGTTTTTGACCGGTGCTATTTTTATATATGGGATGAGCCTAAGAAAGAGGCTCATTATGCACAAATTGCCGAAGAGTCGTCGCATCTGTTGTCGCTGGAGCCAGGGTCGAAGATGTTGGTTACGGTGTCGAGCTATTTGATTGATGGTGATCACAAATGGAATTACGATTATACATTTGACTTTTTGACACAGTACGTTAAAATTTTACCTGTTGCTGCCGAAGAATACAAAGGTGAAAATGCAAAGGCCGAGGAGTTTAGAAAGATGATTGAGCCTCAGTCAGAGTGGTGGACTTATGTGTGCTGTTATCCCAAAGGCGATCAGCCCAATTTCCTCTTGGAATTAACTCCGTTTCATCATCGAGCCATTATGTGGCGAGTGTGGAAAGAACAGGAGACCGGCTTCTTGTATTGGGGAGTTAATCGTTATCAGTTGAATCCGTTTGCTTTTGATCGTAGTCTCGATGCGGTAGGCGATGGTGCTTTGGTTTTCCCGGGGAGTCTTTTTGGAATAGAGGAGCAGCCTGTCGCTTCGGTTCGCTTGGAGCAATGGAAAGAAGGACAGGAAGATTATGAGCTGTTGAAAATCGTAGAGAAGAAGATTGGCCGAGAGAAAACCGAACGAATATTGAGTCAGGTATATCGTACTCCTACCGACTTTACCAAAAGTTCCGAAGAGATAGAGTCATTTCGTAATAGCTTGATTCAGATTATAGAGAATTATGATCCTTCGACTCAAATCATGATACGGGGTGAGTTGCATGAGGTGGATACCTTGAATGCCTATGTCCCGGGACCGGGTTGTGAATATGCATATATCCGCATCGACGATTTACCTGTTGAGGCCCATGTTTTGAAACTCGATTTGCAAAATCCCTATTCGCAAGTGAAGACATTTTTAGGCAATGATGTTATCGATGGTTTGGAGTGGGTTTCTTCGGCTTGTGATAGATATACCACGGCCGGCTCCGATGCGTATGCCGGTATCAATGGCGATTTCTTTAACATCAGTGGCCACAACGAATATCCACTGGGCGCTCCTCGGGGTGGTTGTGCCTCCGAGGGGGTGATACAGCGAGAACCTCGCAGTATGGCATGGGCTTTTGCCGCGATTGATTATGACAACAAACCGATACTTAACAACATGGAGTTTGAGGGGTCGGTAGTCAGTTTGAAAGCACCTATCGCATCATATAGTTTTAATGATGTGAATATCCCCCGTACCGATTGCTACTCATGCGATATGACTTTTTATAATGAGTTTGCCGGTGGCTATACTCGTATGGATGAGAATGCCGATATTGGTGATAAACTAAAGACCGAGGTGTTCTTCAAATTGTCCGATGGCCAGAGTTGGGGGATAAATTCACCTAAGACTTGTATAGTGACTCGAATTATTCGTGATACACAGGGGCATAATGCATTGGAACCGGGAGAGTCGGCTTTGTCGGGGATTGATGACGCAAAGGCTTTTCTGGACAACTTGACTGTGGGACAGAAATTGAAAATCAATATGTCTATTAAGACAGCCGATGGAGAGGCTCCCCTGATTAAGGAGATGGTGGGTGGTAACTCGTTGTTGATGAAGAATGGGGTAATTATGGATTGTAATTTCAATGACTCGTATAACAATGTGTTATATCCGCGAACTGGAATTGGTTGTTCATCCGACGGTCGTTGGTTATACCTGATTGCTATCGACGGGCGACAGTCTCATTCGAGAGGCGTGTACTCCGATGAGATGTGTGATATTTTGCGGGCCTTGGGGGCCTCGGATGTAATAGGCTTGGACGGAGGCGGTTCTACCGGTATGGTGGTTAATCATGCGGTAGTCAACAAGCCGAGTGATGGACAAGAGCGTGCGGTTACCAATGGCTGGCTTTTGAGAACTACGGCGCCTGCCGATGACAAAATTGCCCGATTGTCCTTTAATTATTGGAATAAAGCGCAAATTGAGGCTCGGGAGATTCCTTTGTCGGTTTTGGGGTATAACCAGTACGATGTCCTTGTGGACTCTGAACTATCTCCGGTTTCTTTGAGTTGTACTCCCGGTCTGGGACATATCGAAGGTGAAACTTTGTTGCTTGATGGCCCTGAGAAGAGTGGAACGGTAACTGCCAAATATGAAGGGTTGACGGTCTCTCGTTACTTGAATTTCGGAGATCCATCGGGAATAGAGTCTATAGCAGAGGTTAACGTTCCATTCAAATTTTATCGTAATCCAGGAACGAACCTCTTCTATATTGAGGCAAGCGGCGATGGGGGTACCCGAATGAGTTACGGCCTGTACGCAACAAGTGGTGGTTGCATACGGCAGGGCGAAGCCGATATCATAGGCTCATATTGTTTCGATTTTTCCGATTTGACCCCTGGCGTCTATCTCTTGAGAATATGCATGGGGAATGACTGTCATACGATTAAATTGATTATTGGGTAATTTGTGTAATGGAGTTTGAAAGCCTTTCGGTTCGGCCTATCGGGCAGAATACAAAGACTTTTGTAACTCCATACATTCATCTTCATTATGCAAATTCAATAATATATATGTTTCGTCAATTTGTTATCCTCATTATGGTTGGTCTATGGTCCGTTTGGGCGCAAGCTGATGTCCCTGCGGCTCATTGGATTACGGCTTTTGAGAACCAGAGTGCCACGAATACATGGCTTTGTTTTCGGCGGGATATTCGACTGGATACTCTCCCTCGGGGAAGTGTGAACCTTAAGATTGCCGCCGACAGCAAATATTGGATGTGGATAAATGGGACATTGGCCGTTTTTGAGGGGGCAGTAAAGCGAGGTCCTACTCCCGAAGATACCTATTATGATACGGTTGATATCTCTTCTTTTCTGCAGGAGGGGAACAATACGATAGCGATTTTGCTGTGGTACTTTGGGAAGGAGGGATTCTCATATCAGCCCAGCGGTAAGGCGGGCCTTTTTGTCGAGAGCCTTTCTCCGACATTCTCCTTATGTAGCGACAAACAGTGGTTGGCAACGGTCCATGCCGGTTATTATACACCGGCTGGACCCCAGCCAAATTTTCGATTGCCCGAGTCCAATATCGGGTATGATGCTCGTCGTTTCTCCGAACGGTGGATTTCAATGCCAGTCGATTCCCTTTCTTCTTGGCCAGCGGCTGTGGAGGTTGGACTATTGGGATGCAAACCTTGGAATAAACTGTACCCTCGAGTAATACCATTGTGGAAAGACTATGGGCTTCGAGCATATGACCGTCAGGAGTGGCATCGGGGCATCGACAGAGATACACTTGTGTGTTATTTACCCTATAACATGCAGGTAACTCCAGCTTTTGAATTGGAGTCACAAGGCGGTGATACAATAGGTATGTGTACCGATAATTATCGAGGAGGAGGCGCGAATAATCTTCGGGCCGAGTATGTGACGAGGAGTGGTGTTCAGCAGTATGAGAGTTTGGGATGGATAAACGGACATGAGGTCTATTATATTTTGCCTAAAGGTGTTACTCTTGCACGGGCTCTGTATCGAGAGAGTTCATATGATACCTCGTTTGCCGGTTCGTTCAGTTGTAACGACGATTTTTATAACCGACTTTGGACAAAGGCACAGCGTACACTTCTGGTGACCATGCGCGATACATACATGGATTGTCCCGATCGGGAGAGGGCACAATGGTGGGGCGACGAGGTCATCGAATCGGGTGAGTCGTTTTATGCCCTTTGTCCTCGGTCGCATTTACTCATCAAGAAAGGCATGTATGAACTGATGCGGTGGCAAAGGCCCGATGGTACGATTTTTTCGCCAGTACCTGCATCGAATTACCAGACGGAGCTCCCGGGACAAATGTTGGCCAGTGTAGGATACTATGGTTTCTGGAACTATTTCCTTCATACGGGCGACACGGCAACCATTGCCGATTTGTATGATGCGGTAAAACGGTATTTGGAGGTCTGGGAATACAATGCAAATGGTACTGTCAAATTCCGTAGTGGCGAATGGACTTGGGGCGATTGGGGAACGAATGTCGATATACAGGGACTATTCAATGCCTGGTATTACTTGGCGTTGGATGGAGTCTCGCGTATGGCCGACCTCCTTGATAAACGGGAGGATGCTATTGAATTGCGTCGCCAAATGGTGTCGCTGAAGGAGTCGTTCAACCGAGTGTTCTGGTGTGGCGATGCATATCGGGCCAATCGGTTGCTCCCCGATCCCGATGATCGGCTTCAGGCATTGGCTGTTGTTTCGGGTTTGGCCGATGAATCGAAATACGATGCTATTCGGGAACTGCTCGGGCGGTATGAATATGCCAGCCCATATATGGAAAAATATGTCTTGGAGGCATTATTTGATATGGGTTGTCCGCACGAAGCCTTGGCCCGGATGAAGAAACGATTTGGCAAGATGGTCGATCATCCTCGTCTCACTACCCTTTTTGAAGGATGGGGTATAGGACCTGAAGGATTTGGCGGCGGTACATATAATCATGCCTGGAGTGGTGGCGGTCTTACTCTTTTGTCTCAAAAGGTGTGTGGAATATCTCCGATAGAAGCGGGCTATAAAGCCTTTCGGGTTACGCCTCAAATGGGACCGCTTGTCCATGCCGAGGCTTCATTATTGAGTGTCCGAGGTCGAATATCGGTTGACTTGACTCGTTCGGGCCATAAACTGGATATGCTCTTAACGGTTCCTGCAGATACTCGGGCCATAATTCCGATAGCAGATAATGTCTGTCGGGTGAAGTTGAATGGACGATTGGTCTTCAAGGATAAGAAGCCATATCCTGGACAGGGGTGTGAATTTAATACTTCGGAAGGAGTTTCTCTTGCCGTGTCGAGCGGTGTGTGGAGAATAGCATTTTCTTATTAAGTCGTGTAGAGTAGGTTTTCAATAGGAGGCCCTATGATTCTTCATCCACAAAGAATCATAGGGCCGTTTGTGTATATAGGCTATATCGGAGATCTTGTGTTTACTCCTGATTTACCTTTTTCATCTTTACCTCGTAGAGGTCGCTGCGGCGGTCTTTGAGGTTGCGCACGCTGCCGTAGGTGTGGAGCTCGTTGAGCAGGTCGAGGTCGACGTCGGAGATGAGAATCATCTCGGTGTTGGTGGTAGCCTCGGCACGGCGTCCGTCGGTGGGGAAGGCGAAGTCGCAGGGGGTGAAGACTCCCGACTGGGCATACTGGATGTCCATGTTGTGTACCTTGGGCAGGTTGCCTACACTACCGGCAATGACTACGAAGCACTCGTTTTCGATGGCTCGGGCCTGGGCACATACGCGCACGCGCGAGTAGGCATTCTGCGTGTCGGTGAGGAAGGGGACGAAGAGTATCTGCATGCCCTCGCCGGCCATGATGCGCGACAGTTCGGGGAATTCGACATCGTAGCAGATGAGCACGCCTATCTTGGCGCAGTCGGTCTCGAAGGTGCGGATGGCTTTGCCGCCGTTCAAGCCCCAGCACTTCATCTCGTCGGGGGTGACGTGCAGCTTTTCGTACATCTCGTAGGTACCGTCGCGACGGCACAGGTAGCCGATGTTGTAGAGCAGTCCGTCCTCTTTGATGAGGGGCATGCTGCCGGTGATGATATTGATGTTGTAGCGGATGGCCAGGTTGATGAACCGCTCGCGTATCTCGTCGGTGTACTGGGCCAGACCGCGGATGGCCTCCGACTCGCTCTCGTCGTTGAAGCGGGCCATGAGGGGGGCGTTGAAGTACTCGGGGAAGAGAACGAAGTCGCTTTGGTAGCTGCTCACCGAATCGACGAAAAACTCGACCTGTTCGAAGAGGTCGTCGAGCGTTTTGTAGCTACGCATCTGCCATTGCACGAGTCCTACCCGCACGGTTGTCTTGGGCGAGATATACTCCTCGGTAGGTTCCTGATAGTAGATGTTGTCCCACTGGAGCAGGCAGGCGAAGTGTTTCGACTCCTCGTCGTTGGGCAGGTAGTTGCGCATCACCTTGCGCACGTGGAAGTCGTTGGAGAGCTGGAAGAGCAGCACCGGGTCGAATATTTCGCGCTTGCGCACCTTGTCGATATACTCTTTGGGGCGCATGTGGTCGGCATATTTGTGGTAGTTGGGCAACCGGCCGCCAAACATGATGGCCTTGAGGTTGAGTTTCTCGCACAGCTCCTTGCGGTATTCATACATACGGCGGGCGAGCCGCAGGCCGCGGTAGTCGGGGTGCACGAATACCTCGATGCCGTAGAGGATGTTACCCTTGCGGGTGTGGGTGTTGAAGGTTTCGTTGCCGGTCACCTGAGCATAGGTGTGGTCGTTTTTCACATCGTTGTAGTTGACGATGATCGAGAGGGCGCATCCCACGATTTTGCCATCGACCACGGTCACGATCTGCCCTTCGGGGAAGATGCGGATGAGTTTGTCTATCTGTTCGGGGGTCCAGAACACGTCGCTGCCGTCGGCATAGACCCGGGTGAACGAGCTGGCCAACTGGTCGTAGTCTTCGCGTTGCAGATTACGAATCTCGACTTTATTGATCTCTTTGGGTTTCATAGCTTCGTTATTTGTTTCGCGGTGCAAAATTACCGCTTTTTTGCGGGCATTGGTTGCTTGTGGCCCTATTTTCTTGGATTATGAGTAAATTTGTTGTGCCTCGGGCGGGGGGCTGATGCCCTGTCGAGAAATTTTTTTGAAAAAAATCGGGAGCGTCTGCAACCTGCGGGGTGGGTGTTTGCGTCTAATGGTTGAATTTCCGGAAAGAGAGATGATTGAAAAACGAAAAACAAATTAAAAACAGATATGAAGATGAAACGATTGGTAATGACAGCGCTCCTTTCACTCGTGTTGTGGACGGGCGCAAGCGTAATGGCACAAAACGGGAATGTGAACCCGACTTCAAAACCGACAGCAGCCGTGGCTACGGCGACAACCGAAAGCGATACTCTTGGCGACATGAACGAGACCGAAGCCTACAAGGTGCGTATGGCCGAGATTGAGCTGGAAAAACAACGGTCTTTGATGCATTATGAGGCCGATGCCGAGGATATTCTCGATGCGATTGTCCCAGTGTTGGGCATAACCGTTCCCTTCCTGTTTGCCTTCCTGGTTATCTTCTTCTTTATCTACTACCGCAACAAGAAGCAGAAGGCCCACTATCAGGTTATCGAGAAGGCCATCGAGGCCGGGCGTGAGTTGCCCGACGGATTTTTCGAGTCGCCCCGGTCGCGACAGGCTCGCCCCGACAAGCTGGTGACCCTCAACCAGGGCTTGGTATTCCTGGGTATCGGTTTGGGCTTTGCCATCTGGAGCATTGTGTTGTGGAGTATCAACGGTACCGAAGAGTTTGGCGATGGCGTGGGAATCTTCCTGTTGGGTCTGGCCGCTATCTTTATTCTGGTGGGTGCGGGCAAACTGATACTCTATCGGGTATCGTCGCGCCCCGATAACGATCACACCGATAATCAACCCGAATAACCGGCCTCGACACGATGGAGAAGACCGAGGATATGATGTGGGTGGCACGTTGCGCCCTGCTGGACGACCGCAAGGCTTTTGCCTCGCTGGTCGATAAATACCAGGGGCGGGTGAAGCGCTTCTTTCTGAGCCTCACCGGTGGCGACGAATCGCTCAGCGATGACCTGGCGCAGGAGACCTTCATCAAGGTCTATTACCACCTGCGCAGCTACAAGGGTCTCTCCTCGTTCTCGACCTGGCTCTTCAGGGTGGCCTACAACCTCTACTACGACGAGTTGCGCAAGCGGGGCGACCGCTACTTCGAGCCTTTGGACGAGGCGGCGACGATACCCCAGTCGCCCGAGCCGGTAGACCGCCGGCTCGACATGACCCAAGCTCTGTCGATACTGCGTCCCGAGGAACGTACGGTCGTTACCCTCTACTTCGTCGAGGATATGGCCATCGCCCGCATCGCCGCGGTGACGGGTATGCCCGAGGGGACCATCAAGTCGTACCTCTCGCGGGCCAAACAAAAATTAGGAGAATATTTAAAGAAAAACGGATATGAAAGAGTGGAATGACGACCAGTGGCGGGAGCTTTTCGACCGACACACTCCCCAACCCCGGCGCGACCGGTGGTTTACCCGCCGGGTGATGAACCGCCTGCCCCGCAAGCGGTGGAGCCTCGAGACGAAAATTTCGCTGGTGGTTCTGGTACTGATATTGCTCATCTGCACGGCCTTGTGTGTAGCTTTTGCCCGCGAGCTGACAGCGAACCCCTGCTGGAACTGTGCCGGTACCTGGGTGATGTATGGAGCCTTGACCGTGGCCTGTATCCTGTTGGGCGCACAGGCGAACTCTTTCTTCCGGTCGATTTACGACGCTTCCTGAAACTGAAATAAATTTAAGTAAACATGCCAAGGAGCAGACGTCCCGTTGCCGGGGTGCCTGCTCCTTGTGTGGTTTATGGCGAGCATCGTTCAACCCTGCGGCTTGCCGGCGATGGGCGAGTGGCGGGCGATGAACTCGGCAAACGACTCCTTGTAGGTGTCGGAGATGGGGATATACTCCTTGCCAAAGACGATGCGGTTGCGGTCGATCATCTTGATTTTGCACCCCTGCACGATGAACGAGCGGTGCACCCGGATGAACTGCCCCTCGGGCAGCATCTCTTCGAGCGACTTGAGGCTCAGCAGCGAGAGGATGGGGTGCGGCTCGCCCTCGAGATAAATCTTTACATAGTCCTTCAGGCCCTCGATGTATAGAATCTTGTCGAGGGGTATCTGCTTGAGCTTGTAGTCGCTCTTGACAAAGATATAGGGGCTTTGTGCCGGTGTGGGTGCAGGGGTGCCTGCGGTACTGTTCCCCTCGGACAACTCGAACCATTGCAGTGTCTTTTGTGCCGCCTTGAGGAAATCGGCATAGGCGATGGGCTTGAGCAGGTAGTCGATGGCGTTGACCTTGTAGCTGTCTACGGCATACTGTCCGAAGGCGGTGGTAAAGACAATGCGACTGCGCCCCTCGATCATGTGCGAGAACTCCATGCCGTCGAGTTCGGGCATCTGTATGTCGAGGAAGATGAGGTCGATGTCGCCCTGCGCAACCCGTTCGACCGCCTGCACTGCCGAGTTGAACGAGGCTTCCAGTTGCAGGAAGGGGGTGCGCTTGACATAACTCTCCAACAGCTCTATGGCCAGGGGTTCGTCGTCGATAATGCAGCATTTCAGTATCATAGTCTCCACGTATTTGGGTTAGTTCAAGTCGATGGTGAGCGACGAGCGGTAGACCCGTGCATCGCTCTCGGCATGCAGCGTGTACTTGCCGGGATAGAGCAGTTCGAGCTGTCGCGAGAGGTTTTTGAGCCCGATGCCCGAGCCGCTTTTGTCGTTCTCGTCTTTGGGGAAGCAGCTGTTCTCGATGCGGCACTCGATGACACCGGGCGAGGGTTCGCTCATGACGATGGTCACAAACGAGGGTTCGGTGGCGCTGGTGCCGTGCTTGAAGGCATTCTCGATGAGGGTGATGAAGAGCAGCGGCGCAATCTGGTATCCGCGGCACAGCCCCCGGGGCATATCTACCTCGACCTTCACGTGGCGGGCTAGCCGCAGCCGCATCAGCTCGATGTAGTTGTGGTTGAACTCCAGCTCTTTCTCCATGGGTACATAGGGTTGGGTATTCTCATAAAGCACGTAACGCAACATCTTGCTCAACTCGAGCACGGCACTCTGCGCCCGGTCGGGGCTGATGGCGATGAGCGAGTAGATGTTGTTGAGGGTATTGAAGAGGAAGTGCGGGTTGAGCTGGTTCTTCAGGTTCTTCAACTCGGCCTCGGTGCGCTCCTGCTCCAGTTGCTTGCGCTCCTTCTCGGTGACAATCCACTTCTGCGTCATCTTGATGGCTACGCTCAATCCCACCATCAGAGCCAGGGTGATGGAATCCTGCCACTGCATGAGCCCCGGCCGTGGAGGACGAGGTCCGCCCGGCCGCCTGAACAGGAACTCGTCGGGGATAATCATGCGGTGTACCAGATAGATGGCCACATTGGCTACCACGATGAGCAGCACGTTGTAGAGGATAAACTGTACCGGCTTTTTACGGAACAGCACCCGGTCGATGAGCCACAGATAGTTAATGTAGAAGATGACCGCGATGCAGATGGGCTGGATATAGAACTTCATGAGGCTGAAGTTGCGTATGCGCCCCATACTCTCGAACCGCTCGATGAAGAGGAGCGGGAAGAGAAAGACGATTGCCCACGCCAGTATGTGGATAAAGACGGGGTTCCATCTGAAGCGGATATGTTGTCGGTCGGGCGCCATAGTACAAAGATAAGGATTTGAAAATAAAAAACGATGATTATTCATAACGAATGGCTTCGATGGGGTCGAGGTTGGCGGCTTTGCGGGCCGGGTACCAGCCGAAGAATATGCCGGTGAAGGTACATACCAGGAAGGAGAGTATCACCGAATAGGCCTGGATGTAGACCGGCCAGTTGAATACGAGGTTGACCACCATCGAGGCTCCTACGCCCAGCAGCACCCCGATGATACCACCCGTTACGCTGATGAGCACCGCCTCGATGAGAAACTGGGCCAGAATGTCGATACCTCGGGCTCCGATCGACATGCGCAACCCTATCTCGCGGGTGCGCTCGGTCACCGATACATACATGATGTTCATGATGCCGATACCACCCACCAGCAGCGAGATACCGGCGATACAGGCGAGCAGGATGGTCATCATGTCGGTAGTCGAGCTCATCATCGAACTCATCTCCTCTTGCGACCGTATTTCGAAGTCGTCGTCTTCGCCCTCCTTGATTTTGTGATTCTTGCGCAGAATCTGGGTAATCTCGTCGATAGCCTGCGGGGTGAGTTCCTCGGTCAGGGCCGAGCAGAAGATGCCTTGCAGGTAGGTGATGGCCAGTACCCGCTTCTGCACCGTGGTGTAGGGGGCCAGCACCATGTCGTCCTGGTCCATGCCCATGCTGTTGTAGCCCTTGGGGGTGAGGGTTCCCACAATCTTGAGCGGTATCTTGTTGAACCGTATCACCTTGCCGATAGGGTTCTCGCCGTTGGGGAAGAGGTTGTCGATGATGGTCTGTCCCACCAGGCAGACTTTGGCCGAGGTGAGCACGTCTTGCGGGGTGAACATGCTGCCCTCGTCGATGGAGAATTTGCGTATCTCGAGGTAGTCTTCGGTCACGCCGTAGATGGTGCTGGGGTAGTTGTTGGCCCCGTAGATGAACTGCCCGCTGCTGCTGACCGAGGGCGAGCAGGCCGACACATATTCGGTGCCGTCGAGAATGTCCTGGTAGTCGTTGAGCTTGAGGGTCTGCATCGACGAGGCATCCTGCCGCACGCCGCCCCGCTCCATGTTGCCGGGGTGAATCATAATCATGTTCGACCCCATTTCGGCAATCTGGGCCCGGATGCTCCGCTTCGACCCTTGCCCGATGGCCAGCATGGTAATCACCGACGCTACGCCGATGATGATGCCCAGCATCGTGAGGAAGCATCGCATCTTATTATTGTTGAGCGCCTTGAGCGCTATCTTGGTGAGATTGGTCAGATTCATAGTCGTTTGTTCCTTAATCGCTTTCTACCGGTAGTTTTTTCAGCATCTCCAGGGCCGAGGCCGGATGGTCGTTGGGGGTGTCGCTGATGATTTTCCCGTCGCGCAGCACGATGTTGCGGCTGCTGTAGGCCGAGAGTTCGGGGTTGTGCGTGACGAAAATGATGGTGCGTCCCCGGTCGTGCAGCTCCTGGAAGAGAACCAGAATCTCGAACGAGGTGCGGGTGTCGAGGTTACCGGTAGCCTCGTCGGCCAGAATGATGACCGGGTCGTTGACTAGCGCCCGGGCAATGGCCACACGTTGCTGCTGTCCGCCCGACATCTGGTTCGACTTGTGGTTTTTCCGTTCGGCCAGTCCCACGGCATCGAGTGCCCTGGAGGCCAGTTCGTGCCGCTCGCGGGCCGAGATGGCCGAGTTGTACATGAGGGGCAGCTCCACGTTTTCGAGGGCGGTCGTCTTGGGCAGCAGGTTGTAAGACTGGAATACGAAACCAATCTTGCGGTTGCGCAGCACCGACCGCTCGTTTTTGCCCATGCTCCGTACCGGGATGCCGTCGAGGTAGTATTCGCCCGAGGTGGGGGTGTCGAGGCAGCCCAGAATGTTGAGCAAGGTCGACTTGCCCGAGCCGCTGGTGCCCATGATGGTCACGAACTCGCCGGCGTTGATGGTGAAGCTCACCCCCCGCAGGGCGTGCACCGTCTCGTTACCCACGATAAAGTTGCGCCGTATGTTCTCCAGACGTATGATCTCTTTTGTTGCCATGCTGTCGGTTTCCTTTCTTTATTTCTTCTTTCCCGGCGGTTTGGGCATGAAGGGGCTCTCCTCCTTGTTTCCCGAGAGCTGAGCGGCCGGCAGGCCGCCGTTGCTCTTGCGGTCGATGGCTACGGTTTCGCCTTCGTTCAGCCCCTCGCAAATCTCTACATTCACGCCGTTGTCCATACCCACTTTTACCTGCCGGGGAGTCCAGGTATTGTTCTCTTGTACCCAAATAGTCTTGAGGCTGTCGTTGCCCGGCTTCTGGGGCTGCGGTTGCGACTCGGCTGCCGGAGCTTGTCCCGAAGGCATATCGGGGACGAAGCGGAGTGCCTTGAGTGGAATGTTGATGACGTTGCGCCGCTCGGCGATGTAGATGGTGACGTTGGCCGTGAGGCCCGGTTTCAGTTTCAAATCGGGGTTGTGGGCCGAGATGACCACCTCGTAGGTAACCACGTTGCTCTCTTCGGTAGCCTCGAGACGCACCTGTGTCACGGTGCCCTCGAAGGTGTCGTTGGGGTAGGCGTCGACGCTAAATTCGACCCGTTGCCCCTCTTTCACGCCACCTATGTCGGCCTCGTCGACATCGGCAATCACCTGCATCTGGGTGAGGTCGGCGGCAATGGTGAAGAGGGTAGGCGTTTCGAATCCGGCGGCAACGGTCTGTCCCTCCTCGACGGCGCGGCTGATGACCACCCCGTCGATGGGCGAGGTAATGGTAGCGTAGGCCAGGTTACGCTTGGCCTTGGCCAGATTGGCCTCGCTGCTCTCGTAGGCACTCTTGGCCTTGGCATAGTTGTAGGTCGACTCCTCGAACTCGGTGTCGCTGATGAGCTGTTTCTCGTGCAACGCCTTGTTGCGCAGGTAGTTCTTCTCTTGATACTCGTACTCGGCCTTGGCACCGTCGTAGGTGGCCTGTTGCGAGGTGAGTTCGCTTTGCAGGGTCACCTTATCCATCTCGGCGATGAGCTGTCCCTTGGTGACAATCGAGTTGTAGTCGGCATACAGTTTGTCGATGATACCCGATACCTGGGTACCCACCTCGACCTTGGTCACCGGCTCGATGGTACCGGTAGCCGTGACGGCCTCCGATACGTCGCTTCGGGTGGCCGTGGCCGTCTCGACGATGTAGCTTGTGCTGTTCGATTTCCGTCCGAAGATAAACCACAGGATTATAATCACTGCGACTATCGACACGGCGAGAATGATGATTTTTTTTCGTTTCATATCGTGATGATCAGTTTATTATTCGAGATTGTCAAATCAATCGAGCGTAAGCGGCTTGTTTTCGTAGTAGTCGAGCAGCTTGAGGTTGAGCAGCGCCATGAAGCGCGATTGCAGCTCCTCTTGCTGGGCCGAGAGCCAGTTGTTTTTGGCGGTGAGCATCTCGACGGTATTTTTCATGCCCAGGTAGAATTGCTCTTCGGTGAGCTCGAACGATGTCTGTGTGGCATTGAGCTGCTCGCGGGCGGCCAGGTATTGCGACTGGGCCGACGAGGCGTCGAGCCAGGCGCTCTCGATTTGGTTGAGCAGATTTTTCTCCTGATTCTTGAGGTCGAGCTCGCTGATTTTCTGCTGTATACGAGCCCGCTCTACGGCCGACTTGTTGGCCCGGCGGCTGTAGATGGGTATCGACAGGGTGAGCCCGATCGACTCGTTGAGACTCTGTTTCAGTTGAGTACCTATACCGCCGTTGTTGTCGGTGTTGTGTCCGGTGCCTATGCCGGCATTGAGCGAGAGGTTGGGGTAGTAGCCGGCCTTGGCGTTGGCTATGTTGAGTTCGGCTACCTCGAGTTCGAGCTTGCCGCTCTGTATCGAGGGGATAAATCCCAGCGCCGTGGCATAGACCGTGCTCTTGTCGGGCAGCGGCACGAGCACCTTGCTCTCGTCGATGGGCGGCAGAGCCAGGTTCATCTCTACGTCGATGTCGAGTTCGAGCAGTTGCTTGAGGTTGAGCCGCAGTTGGTCGCGGTTGGCTTCGGCCGATACCAGTTGGTACTTGTCGTTGCTGTATTGGGCCTCGAGTTGGGCCAGGTCGCTCTTCGAGATAGAGCCGGCGGCCAGCAGTTCGCGCGACCGCTCGACTTGCCTCAGCGATACCTCGACAGTCTGCTTGCAGATATTCACGGCCTCCTCGGCATAGAGAATTTGCAGATAGTCGGTGAGAATCTCGATTTGCAGGTTGTCGAGGCTCTCTTGAAAGGCATATTGCTGTTGCTGCTCTTGCAACTGGTTGCTCTTGATGGTATTGCGGCGCTTCCCGTCGAAGAGGGTCCACGAGGCATTGAGTCCGTAGGTGCCGG
Organism: uncultured Barnesiella sp.; assembly: GCF_946496565.1. Lineage (NCBI taxonomy): Bacteria > Pseudomonadati > Bacteroidota > Bacteroidia > Bacteroidales > Barnesiellaceae > Barnesiella > uncultured Barnesiella sp. Next base: position 23,486 of record NZ_CAMMHD010000013.1, on the reverse strand, counting down.
TGTAGACGTTTTTGCCGGCCTGGCTGCCGTCGGCCAAGGGGTAGTTGCCGTAGTTGTGCGACGTGGAGAAGTCGAACGAGGGGAAAAGCTGGGCTTTGGCCTCCTTGGTATTGACCGAGCTCTCCTCGATTGACAGTCGGTTCTGTTGCAGCGTGATGCTGTGGTCGTGGGCGTAGTCGAAGCAATCCTGTAATGTCCACACTTCGGGCATCGACTCTTCCTGGCTCACCTGAAGTTCCTGAGCATGCAGCGGCGAGTAGCAGAGAAGCGTTAAAATGCCGGTGGATATTATTAAATTTTTCATAACCGATACGTTAAATTCGAACTCAAATTTAACACTTGGCGAGCCATTAAGAAAAATGTAATAGAGAGAGTTCCCTTTTTTGTGGATAAAGCGGTCTCTTTTATCGATAAAACAGGGGTGTATGGTTATGCGTTTTCCCTTATGGAGAGAGGCTGGTGAAAAAACGAGGGGAACCCGTGTGGATTCCCCTCGTGAAGATAGTTTCGAAAAGGTATGCTTCGTTAATAGAAGAGCAGGATGAGCAACTGCGCCGACAGAACTCGCAGGAACATGGTGAGCGGGTAGACGGTCGAGTAGGCTACCGACGGTGCATCGTTACCCGAAACCTTGTTGGCATAAGCCAAGGCGGGGGGATCGGTGCAGGCTCCCGAGAGCAGACCCATGATAGAGCAGTAGTTGATTTTGTAGTGAGCCCGGGCGATAACGGCAATGACGAGCAGGGGAATGACGGTGATGAGGAATCCCCACCATACCCACACGAGGCCGCCCGACATGATGGTATTGACAAACTCGCCGCCGGCCGAGATGCCCACACTGGCCAGGAAGAGGCAGATGCCTACCTCGCGCAGCATGAGGCTGGCGCCTGTCGAGGTGTAGGTAACCAGGTGTACCTTGTGACCGAAGCGGCCCAGCAGAATGGCAACGACCAGAGGACCACCGGCCAGACCCAGTTTCATCGGCACGCTCATGCCCGGTATGGCGATAGGAATACTACCCAGAATGATACCGAGGAAGATACCCACGAAGAGGGTTACCATGTTGGGCTCGTGCAGACGTTTGGTCGAGTTGCCCAACTTTTCGGCCAGACGGTTGATGTCTTCGATACGGCCTACTACGGTGAGGCGGTCGCCGATTTGCAGCTCCAGATTGGGGTTGGCCAACAGGTCTAAACCGGCACGGTTCACGCGGGTAGCGTTCAGGCGGTATCCCATGCGCAGCCGCAAGCTACCGATTTTGCGCCCGTTGATTTCGGGGCGGGTAACCAGAATACGGCGCGAAACCACCGGTGCCTGAATGGCTTCCCAGTTCATCTCGACGGGGCGTCCGATGAAGGCTTCGAGGGCGCTTTCGTCCTGTAGCGAGAGAACCACCAGCAACAGGTCGCCCTCTTGCAGCAACGTGTCGGAGTTGGGAATCATCACCTCGTCGTTGTGCTTGATACGCGACACCACAAAGTTGCGGTCGATGAGCTTGGCGAGGTCGTCGATCGTTTTACCTACGATGAGTTTGTTTTCTACCTGGTAGGTAACCACGTGGGGCACGAGTTGGCTCGACTGGTTTTCCTCCTCGAGTTGCTTATTTTCCTTGTCGAGCTTCACCTTGAAGATGGCCCGAATCACCAGCATCGAGGCGATGATGCCGATTACACCCAGCGGATAAGCGGCGGCATAGCCCAGGGCAATCTCGGGGACTTCGGTGATAGAACCGTCGAACCGCAGCTGCGACAGGGTTTGTTGTGCGGCACCCAGTCCCGGGGTGTTGGTAACGGCACCCGAGAGAATACCCACCATCATGGGCATGCTCACCTGGTCTTCGTTGAGGAAGTAGATGCCGAGCGCCACAGCAATGTTGAGAACTACAATACCCACGGCCAGCATATTGAGGGTGAGCCCGCCTCGCTTGAACGAGGAGAAGAAACTGGGTCCCACTTGCAGACCGATGGAGTAAATAAAGAGAATTAAACCGAACTCCTGTACGAAGTGGAGTATGTTTTTCTCGGCCGAGAAGCCGAAGTGCCCGGCTATCAGCCCGACGAAGAGAACAAACGTAACTCCCAAAGATACTCCGAAGAACTTCAGTTTGCCCAATGCTACTCCCACCGCAATGACAAAGGCGTATAGGATTACGGTATGGGCTACCGATGCGTCATTAAATAGCAGACTTTGTATCCAATCCATTTTAGACAAACAATACTTTTTATTTTTTGTGCAAAGTTAGCAATATTCTCTATAAACAACTCTTGTCGGTATAGTTTTTCTTGTTGCCGAAAAAGGATATGGCGAAAAAAAAGGTCCTGGACATCGCGCCCTGGACCTTCCATCAAGTCAATACACTTTTTATGCTAAGAGCCTTCCTCGGCTATACTCGCGCACAGCGTTCGGAATATTTAGTTAGATTTGTTTTTCACAACACAGTATTCAATTCAATAGTAAGCAGTTGTTTCCTTTTTTCGTATTCCTACATTATGTATTGCTTTTTGAATATAATAGTGCATTAAGGTCTGTTAAGGAGGTTATATGATAGTTCGATACCCGTTTGGCCGGAGGTACCGGGCGCAGATTCAGCCAAGCCGTTTGGCAGCCGATGCCTTGTGCTGGCAACAGGTCGTTGTTGAGCGAATTGCTCACGCACAGTGTCTCTTCGGGGGCAATGTGCAGGGCATCGACCGAGAGTTTGAAAATGGCTTGGTCGGGCTTGTTGAGGTTGACGGCACTCGATTCGATCACGTCGGTAAAGTAGGGGGTGAGCCCGAAGTCTACCAGCATGGCCGGTAGGTTGCCGTACGACTGTGCTACGATACCCAGTCGATATTGCTTGACCAGTTGTTCGAGAATCAATTCGTTTTGTCTCACGTGCATGATGGCCCGATTGTAGCAGAGGGTAGCCAACTGCTGCGGATACTTGCGGGTGCATACGTTGTCGGATAGCAGTCCTTTGTCGATGAGATATTTGATTTGCAGCGAGAGTTTGATGTAGAGCATCTGATATAGATTGAACCCGGGCTCGATGAGATTACATTCCGAAATCTGGGCTTCGGCATATTCGTGGGCACACAGGTAGTCGCTCTTCGATACCGGAATACCGGTCTCCCGATATTTCCGCCAAATGAGGTCGAACCATTCGCATCCCTCGGTGTCGATTGTACCCGAAAAGTTAAACAGAATGCCCTTTATGTCGTGTGTTTGTTCCATATCCTTTTGTTAGAAAACAGTGCAAAGTTACCTTGTGACAGGCCTCTCCACAAGGTCGTTATGTATATATATTTGTTCTAAAAGTCGTATCTGTGAAAATGTCGGCCGGCCCCGTCTGTTTGCTTGTCGAGGGGCGGCAGTCGGGTATTTGTGCACAAAAAATAGGGCCATGGATTCACGAAGGCTGGGGATGTTGCGACATAAAAATCAAGCGGGCTTGTTTTTCTGCCTTCGACTTTCACTATCTTTGCACGGATAAAAGGAAAAAAGATGAAACAACTGGTTATTTTTGATTTGGATGGGACGTTGTTGAACACGATAGCCGACTTGGCTGCGAGTACCAACTATGCTTTGCGGGGTTGTGGCTACCCCGAACATCGGGTAGAGGAGTATCTCTATTTCGTGGGCAACGGCATCACCAAACTGTTCGAACGTGCCTTGCCCGAAGCGGCTCGCACGGCCGAGAATGTGGCTCACATGCGCACGCTCTTTCTCGAATATTATACCGAACACAATACCGACCACACTCGCCCCTACGACGGTATAGTGCGTCTGCTCGATGAGTTGTCGGGCCAAGGTGTAAAGCTGGCGGTGGCTTCGAACAAATATCAGGCGGGTACCGAGAAGCTGGTTGCCCACTACTTTCCCCGTGTGCCGTTTGTAGCCGTACTGGGACAGCGCGAAGGGGTGCCGACGAAACCGGCTCCCGATATTGTCTACGACATCATGCAGCGTGCCGGGGTGGAGAAGGTCGATACGTTGTATGTAGGCGACTCGGACGTAGACATGTGTACCGCCCGTGCAGCCGGGGTAGAGTCGGCCGGGGTAACCTGGGGATTTCGGGGGCGCGACGAGTTGAGCCGGGCCGGTGCTACCCATCTGGTCGATACGCCCGACGATATTCTGCATCTGTGCGGCATCGGGGTGTGAGCCGTAGAAAAAAAAGTAGCAACCTCGCTTCTCAGCGAAATTGCTACATAACCAAAATATATAGAATAGTTAATCGAAAAAAATAGTCTGTAACATTTACATAGGGCGATTAATTAATTGTGATACAAATGTATGTCCGCAGCCGGGCATATCAAAACCATATCGACAAAAGGCTGAAAAATATCGCCTAACCGCCCCTTTTTCCGTTGGAACATTACCTTGTCGATAACCGAAAATTGTCTCTATTTTTTCGGTACGAAGGGTAATTTGCATCCTTGTTTGTTGAGGTAACCCTCCATGTCGTAGTCGAGAGCGATGCGGTAGTAGTCGAGTATGTGGCCGCACCAGTCGTTTTCGGTGGTAGTGCCGCTGCGGTGGCGGTTATACTCCGATATGGTTTGGTCGTATTGCTCGAGGTCGGCGCTCATGTCGTCGGTGCGATAGTGGTTGTGATGTACCACGAGCGAGAGGGGTTGCTTGGGTTTCAGATCGGGCGATTCGCGGGGAATACCCAGCGTGAGGGCGCAGATGACAAAGGTGCCCTGAGGCAGTTTCAGAATTTCGGCAATCTTCTCGGGATTGGCGGTGCGGGCATATCCCACGCAGCAGCTGCCCAGACCGGCGGCCTGTGCGGCCACTACGGCATTCTGCATGGCCAGGGCGGCGTCGATGATACCCACCATCACCCCGTCGAGCGTGTTTTCGAAGTGGGGGTTGTCTATTCCCTTCTTTTGGGCCAGCACGTCGATTTTGTGGAAATCGGCGCAGAACATCAGCAGCGTGGCGCAGGTTTTGATCTGCTTTTGGTTGGTGATGGCATAGAGCTCCTCCTTGATGGCCTGGTCGTCGATGGCGATGACCGAGAATTGCTGACCGTTGTAACTGGTGGGGGTGTTGGCAATGGCCCGGTAGATAAAGTCGAGAGTCTCGGCCGGTATCTTGTCGTATTCGTAACGGCGTACCGAAGTACGTTTGAGTAAGGTTTCTTCTACTGTTTTCATATCGAATCGTATTTAATGTGAAACAATCGGGTGGGGTTGTTGGTTCTCAACAGGTTGTATCTCGTGCAGTCCGGTCTTGAAGTAGTCGCGCTCGTAGTCTTGCGGGCGCAGGGTCTCGCCGTTCCACACGACGATGTCGATGTCGAGCGGAATCTCGCCGCTCAGTTTCGACTGGGGGGTGCGGCCGTGGGCTCGCTCCATCTCCTTGAGGGTATCGTAGAGCACCGGGTATTCGGCCGCAGTGCGGATGCAGGCCACGGCGTTGAGGTAGTTGGGGTGTCGGGGATTTCCGTAAGGGGCCGTCTCGTAAATCGACGACGACCGGGCCACGATGCCCATGGCCCGCAACTCGGCAAAGGCCTGTTCCATCTGTTCCCGTTTATCGGGCGAATTGGAAGCCAAACTGATTAAAGCGGTATTCATGATACATCTTTTAATGAGAGTTGTATGCGTTTGCGTTCGCGGTCTATCCCGATGACCCGTACCCGCACGGGCTGGTGCATCGATACCACCTCGGCGGGGTTGGCGATGTAGCGGTCGGCCATCTGCGAGATGTGTACCAGGCCGTTCTCCTTGATGCCGATGTCGACAAAGCAGCCGAACTGCGTAATGTTGGTGACGATGCCGTTGAGCACCATGCCCTCTTGCAGGTCGTCGATGCTCTTGACTTTGGCGTCGAACTCCATCATCTCGATATAGCGGCGGGGGTCCCGCCCGGGTTTGTCGAGCTCGGCCATGATGTCGGTGAGGGTGGGCATGCCCACGTCGCCCGCGATGTATCGCTTCAGGTCGAGCTGCTTTTTCAGCTCTTTGTTCTCGATGAGTTCGCCTATGGTGCAGCCCAGGTCGGCGGCCATCTGTTCGACGATGGCGTAGCGCTCGGGGTGAACGGCCGAGTTGTCGAGCGGGTTGGCGGCATGAGGTATGCGCAGGAATCCGGCCGACTGCTCAAAGGCCTTGGCACCCATGCGGGGCACCCGGAGCAGGTCGCTGCGGCTCATAAAGTCGCCGTTGGCTTGGCGGTACTCCACGATATTCTGGGCCAGCTGAGGGCCCAGTCCCGAGATGTAGGTGAGCAGGTGCTTGCTGGCGGTGTTGACGTTGACGCCTACCGAGTTGACGCAATACTCCACCACACGGTCGAGCGACCGCTTCAGCTTCGTCTGATCCACGTCGTGCTGGTATTGCCCCACGCCTATCGACTTGGGGTCAATCTTCACCAGTTCGGCCAGGGGGTCGATGAGCCGCCGGCCTATCGACACGGCACCTCGCACCGTCACGTCCTGGTCGGGGAACTCCTCGCGGGCCACCTTCGAAGCCGAGTAGATGGAGGCACCGCTTTCGCTCACGACAAAGACCTGTATCTTGCGGTCGTAGCGCAGGTTGGTGACAAACTCTTCGGTCTCGCGTCCGGCGGTACCGTTGCCTATGGCGATGGCTTCAATCTTGTAGCTCTCGACCAGTTGGGTGAGTTTGCGGGCCGCCCCTGCGCGGTCCTGCCGGGGCGGGTGGGGATAGATGGTTTCGTTGTGCAGCAGGTTGCCCTGGGCATCGAGGCAGACCACCTTGCAGCCGGTACGGAATCCGGGGTCGATGGCCAATACCCGTTTCTGCCCCAGCGGAGGGGCCAGCAGCAACTGCTTCACGTTCTCGGCAAAGACGGCGATGGCCGCATCGTCGGCCTTCTCTTTGGACGAGGCGGCAAATTCGCTCTCAATCGAGGGTCGCAACAGTCGTTTGTAGCTGTCGGTCACCGCCTCCCCTACGAGGGTAGAGGCTTCGCCTTCGCCCTTGACAAAGAGGCGTTGCAGGCGAGTGAGAGTTTGTTCGTCGTCGGGGGCAATCGATACCCGCAGGATACCCTCCTTTTCGCCGCGGCGCACGGCCAGAATCTTGTGCGAGGCACATCGCCGCAGCGATTCGCTCCAGGCAAAGTAGTCGCGGTATTTATCGCCCTCCGTCTCTTTGCCCTTGACCACTTTGGCCGCGATGACACCGCTCTGCTCGAAGCTGCGGCGCACGGTGTTGCGGGCCCGTTCGTTTTCGGCCACCCATTCGGCCATGATGTCGCAGGCTCCCTTGATGGCGCTTTCGGCGTCGGTCACCTCGGCCGTAATGAATCGCGAGGCGCTGGCCTCGATGCGGTCGTTGCGTTGCGACATGATGATTTTGGCCAGCGGTTCGAGACCGCGTTCGCGGGCAATCTCGGCGCGAGTCCGTCGGCGAGGCTTGTAGGGCAGATATATGTCTTCGAGTTCGGTGGCGTTCCAGCACGAGTCGATGCGCTGGCGCAGCTCGTCGGTGAGTTTGCCCTGCTCGTCGATGGTCGATAGTATCGATTCTTTGCGTTTGGCCAGTTCGCACAGTCGGTCATAATCCTCCTTGATGCGGCCTATCTGCACCTCGTCGAGCGAGCCGGTGGCCTCCTTGCGGTATCGGCTGATGAAGGGGATGGTGGCCCCGCCCTCGAGCAGTTCGATGGTTTTGGCTACCTGGGGTTCGGCGATACCCAGCGACTGGGCCAGGATTTTTGGGAACGTTGTATTCATGGTTCTTTCTTTAGCGTGATGACGGTAATCTCGGGGCGGGCGCCTATGCGCATGGGCAGGAAGACGCACCCCATACCCTCGTTGACGTAGAGTTTGTGTCGTCCGTCGGGAGCGGTGTAGAGACCGCTCCATTCGGGGTACATGGGTTCGGCCAGCGAGTATTCAAAGCCTTTCCACCCCAACTTCAACTGCATGGCGTGGGTATGGCCCGAGAGGGTGAGGTCGATGTTGCTCTGCGGAATCACCTCGTGGCGCCAATGCAGCGGGTTGTGCGAGAGCAGTATCTTGAAGGTCGAGTCGTTCAGCGCGGGGTAGGCTTCGGCCAGCCGTCCGTATTGGGGGAAGGGGGGCATGCCCCAGTTTTCGACCCCGATGAGGGCGATGCTGTCGTTGCCGCGGTGCAGCCATACCGACCGGTTGTTGAGCATGTGCCACCCCATGCGGCCCTCGTCGGCGATGAGCTGTTGCAGGGTTTTCTCCTGTTCGGCAGGCGAGCTCCAGTGATAGTAGTCACCATAGTCGTGGTTGCCCAGTACCGAGTAGACTCCGTCGGTAGCCGAGAGCCGCGAGAGCTCAGGCATGTAGCGGGGCAGTTCGCCGCCCTGCCGGTTCACCAGGTCGCCGGTGAAGACGATGAGGTCGGGGTGCAGGCTGTCGATGTCGGCCACCCATCGGGGCAGGTATCGCCCGGCCGAGCCGAGGGTCTCGATGTGGAGGTCGGAGAATTGTACGATGCGGTATCCGTCGAAGGCTTCGGGCAATCGGTCGAACGTAATGGTACGGTAGTTATATACCGGATGCTGGCGGGCATAGAATGCACCGTAGAGCATGCTGCCCATGACGTAGAACGACAGCGCGAGACCCACGAAGTGGCCCCAGCGTCCCCGCCGTTTGTGCCACAGACGGGGCAGGTAATCGAACAGCGAACAGATGGAGTAGAACCATTTGGGCATGTAGACGAGGAAAAAACCATAGAATATCCACATGGCCACATTGATGTCGATTGTCCCCCTGAATTTGAATTGGAAAAGCACGGCCACGAATACGGCTACGAGCACGATGGCCGTGACAGACCACCAGAGTATCTTGACCCATCGCGATCGGTTTCGCAGGTTTCGCCCGTAGATATAGGCGTCGGTCGTGAGGGCCAGGAGCGGCAGCAGAATGAGAAGAAGAGGTAACCGCATAGATTTTGTTTTGAGTTTGAGAAGAAAAACGATGAGCCGTTTTGTACGGAAACCACTCATCGTTTTGTCTTATACGTTTTTTTGTCAGGCTTCTTGCCCGGTTGCCACCAGTTTGTTTTTCAGCGGGTTGGCATACATCAGCAGAATGCACCGCTCGAGGAACTCCCGATTCTTTTCGTCGTCCGAGTCGGGTATCTTGGCCAGTTGCGAGTGCAGGTAGTTGGTAAAGGTGAGCGACTCTTTGCGAGTGTAGCGGTCGGCAAACCGGTTGGTGCCGTTGAGCATGTCGTAGGCGACGTAGTTGCCGGGGTAAATCATGTAGCCCGAGTGGATGCCCTTGTCGATGATTTTGAGTATCCGGGCCAGAATTTCCGATTTTTCCTCGAGATGCGAGAGCTTGTCGAGCTCGTCGTTGATGCAGGGCGATATTTCGAAATGAACGCGGCCTTTGTAGCCGAGCAGCCCGATTTCCATGCTGTGCAGGTCGTCTTCTTGCGACTTCTTGAAGTCGGGGTTGTCGCGTTTGAGCAGGAACTCTTGGGCCTTGAGGTAGTCGCACGGGTCGTATTCGTAAGAGATGGATACGGGTACGAGGTTTATCTCCTTCAGGTTGTCGATGAGGTTGCCGTTGCCGGCCAATCCCAACATCTTGATGAGCGACTCCTGCGTGCGGTCGTCCGAGTCTTTAGACCGGCCTTCGCGTTGGGCAATCCAGACCGACTCCTTCTTCTGGGTGATGGCAAAGTGGATATACCCCGAGAGTTGCCGGGCCGCTTCGAGCATCTGTCGTACCCCCACGTCGCGTTTCACGATAAAGCTTTTGTTGAGCCGCACCAGGTCGGATATCCAGTCGAAGATGAGCAGATTGTTTCCGATGGCGATTTCGCTGGTGTTGAAGCCATGGCGAATGAGCAGCAGGTTGAGCAACGAGGCATCGAGAATGATGTCGCGGTGGTTCGACATGTAGGTATAGTTCTTGGTCTTTTCGAGCAGGTCGAAGTTCTTCTCGGAGAGACTTTTGGTCGTCTTCTTGGTGAGCACTTCGAGAAAGGCGCGCATGACGAGCAGTTGAAAATCTTTCTTGTTGTCGAGCGAGAGCAGTTGCTGGCACAATACGTCGTAGTTGACATCGCGCAGCACGTAGCGCACGGCGTGTTCGAATTTTGGTTCTTTGACCAAGACTTTCATCTTGTCGTGGAATTCGCGGTCGTAAAACGGCCTGATATCGTCAAATTCTTTTGGGCATTCCATAACTCTTGTTTTTAAGGTATAGAACCGTCTTTTATTGATTGGTAGTTCTTTTTCTCTGGGTTTATAATATCTCCTATATATCTCGATTGGCGGTGTAGTTGCGCCATTTGTCAAACAACTGAGTCATATCCTGAGGAATAGGCGAGTCGAAAAACATCTCTTCTCCTGTGACGGGATGTTTGAAGCCGAGTGTCTTGGCGTGCAGTGCCTGTCGGGGGCAGATGTCGAAACAGTTCTGAACAAACTGTTTGTATTTGGAGAAGGTTGTCCCCTTGAGTATCTGGTCTCCGCCATAGCGCTCGTCGTTGAAAAGCGTGTGGCCTATGTATTTCATGTGTACTCTGATTTGGTGTGTGCGCCCGGTCTCGAGTCGGCATTCGACAATCGAGACATACCCCAGACGCTCCAGGGTTCGGTAATGGGTGACGGCGTGTTTGCCCTGATCGCCGTCGGGGAATACGGTCATTTGCAGCCGGTCCTTGAGGCTGCGGCCTATGTTGCCCTCGATGGTACCCTCGTCCTGTTCCATCAATCCCCACACCAGCGCCACATATTTGCGCTGGGTGGTTTTGTGGAAGAACTGCAGTCCCAGGTTGGTCTTGGCCTCGGGAGTCTTGGCGATGACCAGCAGACCCGAGGTGTCTTTGTCGATGCGGTGTACCAGTCCCAGCCGGGGGTCGTTTACGTCGTAGTTGGGGGTGTTGCGGAAGTAGTAGGCCAGGGCGTTTACCAGCGTACCGCTGTAATTGCCATGCCCGGGATGCACCACCAGTCCGGCCGGCTTGTTCACCACCAGCACGGCATCGTCTTCGTAGACGACGTCGAGGGGAATATCCTGAGGTATGATTTCAAATTCGTAGCGGGGGCGGTCCATGACGACCGAAACGACATCGAGCGGCTTCACCCGGTAGTTCGACTTGACGGGCTTGCCGTTGACCAGTATGCAGCCGGCCTCGGCAGCCTGTTGCACCCGGTTGCGCGACGAGTTTTCGAGGCGGGCCACCAGAAATTTGTCTACCCGCAGCAGGCTCTGCCCCTTGTCGGCAACAAACCGAAAGTGCTCGTAAAGCTCCCGTTCACCCTCTTCGGCAACGATTTTATCGTCGGCTTCTATGTCTTCGTCGCAAAAGTTCATTCTTGTCGCATCGTCTGTTTAGTTAAACCAACTTTCATCGGTCAGCGATTCGGTATCCATGGCTTGTGGAGCCTCTTCGTCGGTGGTCGAGTCGGTGTAGACTTCGGGTACACCGTTACCCACGAGCAGTGTCAATGAGCTGCCGGCGGGTACTTTGTCGCCGGCTTGCAAGGTTTCGCCTTGATATTGTAGCCCCATGACCAAATCGGGGTACTCCGATGGAACCTCCTGGATGCGTACGTCGTTCAGGCCCCGGCTCTCCAGCAGCGAAAGCGCCTGGCGCATCGACATGTCGACCACTTTGGGGCAGGTAATCATGCGCGGGGAGTAGGCGTTTATCGAGATGTAGACGATACGTCCCTCCTTCACTTTGCTGCCGCCGGCCGGAGTCTGCTCTACGACCGTGCCGGGCACGGCTTCGTCGATAAACAGCGAGTCGATGATGTCGTATCTAAAGCCTTCCCGGTCGAGTATGCGCAGGGCATCGGGCAAGGCCATGGCCTTTACGTCGGGCACGAGCACGGCTTTCCCGTGTCGTGTATATAGTTTCAGCCCGTAGAGGGTGATTCCGATTAACAGAAAAAAGACGATAACCATCTGTACTAATGTTTTGATTATCGGGTGCTTTTTGAAAAATTCGATCAATTTTCCCATCATTGCTTAGGCGTATAACTGTTCTAAGGTTTCACAAAGATAGGGAAAATCGTTTGCAATAGGTGTTAACTTAATTATTTTTATGAGAAAAAGATTTTGTGAGCCGGGCTTACTTTCTTTTTGCCGACAGGGTCGCCGCCGTTGCTTATCTACCTGTGGACGCCGCATGAATAGACTATTTTAACATTTATGACTTAAATAATCTGTTACACCTTGGCTGGTTGGCGAGAATGCGTTACTTTTGCAGAAAAATAATAGCTTCTGATAAACTATGAAAAGAAGTAATCTGGTAGTGATTATTATTGCCGTGTTGGCTGTCGCTCTGATAGGGACAGGTATTTTCATCTATATACAGCATAAACAGATGTCCGACTTCAAGGAGCAGGTCGAGATTGACAAGCAGCGTAGCGAACTCGAGAAGGAGTATAGCGACCTGGCTGCCCAGTACGACCAGTTCGAGGGGCAAAAGATGATGTTCAACAACGACTCGCTCATCGAGAAACTCGATGCCGAGAAGGTGAAGGTACAGCGCCTGCTCGAAGAGTTGCGCACGGTGAAAAATACCAGTTCGGCCCGTATCGAGGAGCTGAAGAAAGAGTTGGCTACCCTGCGCGGTATCATGCGCCACTATGTGATGCAGATCGACTCGCTCAACGTCGCCAACAAGCAGCTGCGCGAAGAGAATGCCCAGGTGACCCGCCGCTATCGCGAGGTATCGGCTACGGCCGACCAGCTGAAACAGGAGCGTGAGGAACTCACCGAGAAGGTGACGCTGGCCTCGAAGCTCGATGCCGTGGGCGTGGTGGTTACCCCCATCGACTCGCGGGGCAAGGTGGCCAAGCGCATCAAAAAGACCGACAAGATAAAGATTACCTTCTCCATAGCCAAGAACGTGACGGCCGAGGTGGGCGAGAAGTATATCTATGCCCGCATCGTGAAACCCGACGGCGACGTGCTGGTCAAGGACCGGGCCGACGTCTTCCCCTTCGAAGATCGCGAAATCAACTATTCGTGCCGCAAGCTCATCGAGTTTACCGGCGATGAATTGAACGATGTGACCATGTACTGGGCGGTCGAGGAGTTCCTCTATCCGGGGGAGTATCGGGTCGACATCTTTGCCGACAACTACAAGATAGGCACCCGCTCGTTTACCCTGAAAGAGTGAGTCGGGCACCTTCGTGGCCTGCTGTCGACGGGGTGGGGTGAGACTCTTAAAAAAAAGTAAAAATAGAAAACAAACTCATCAAATATTTGTTTAATGCTAAACTCGGCGTATTTTTGCGGGGTAATGCCGAGGGCATTATTTTTTTAAGATATAAAATTGTTTAGGCAACTATAAGCATGGCAAGTATTAACCCTGCAACGTGTAAAAGGTAAAAAGATATGAGAATCAACCGAACTTTAGGGGCGGGAAGAGTGCTGGTCGCCCTCTTTCTACTCTCTTTCCTGGCCGCTTCGGCGCAACAGCCCGTGTCGCTCGACTCGTGCCGCCGCATGGCTTTGAAGAACAACAAGCAACTGCGCATTGCCGAGGAGAAGGTCAAGGGTGCAGGCTATACCAAGAAGTCGGCTCGGGGAGCCTATTTCCCGGGAATCGATTTCAGCGGTACCTATATGTATAACCAGAAATCCATCTCGCTGCTCGAGGAGGATCAGTATCTGCCCACCAAGAGCTTCGACCTGGCTACTCAGGAGTATAAATATAATGTGGTGACCAACCCGATGACGGGTGAGCCCATCTTGAACAACGGGCAGCCCATTCCCCAGACCGTAGCGCTCATCCCGAAAGAGGCTTTCGAGTTCGATGTACACAATGTCTACGTCGGTCTGGTTACCCTCACGCAGCCCATCTTCATGGGCGGTAAAATCAAGGCGTTGAACGACATCGCCAGCTATGCCGAAAAACTGGCCGTCACGCAGCGCAACACGGCCGAGAAGGAGATTGTCTATCAAACCGACGAGGCCTACTGGCAGGTGGTATCGCTCGTGCATAAAAAGCGGTTGGCCGAGAGCTACACCGCCCTGCTCGACACCCTCAACCGCCACGTGCAGGATATGATCGAGGAGGGGGTAGCTACCCAGTCCGACGGCCTCACGGTAGCCGTGCGGCTCAATGCCGCGCAGATTACGCTGGCCAAAGTCGACAACGGCCTGGCCCTGTCGCGCATGGCGCTGGCCCAGATTTGCGGGTTGCCGGTAAACTCGGTATTTACGCTCGAGGACGAGTCGCTCGAGCGGGTAGAGCCGCAGGAGCAACCGCTCGCCTACGATATGGACGAGGTGTTCAGGAACCGCAACGAGGTTCTCAGTCTCGACTATGCCGCCAAGATTTACGAGAAGAAGAAAAACCTGGCCCTCTCCGACATGTTGCCCAAGCTGGCGCTGGTCGGCACCTACTCATTCTCCAATCCCAACGCCTTCAATGGCTTCAAGAACGAGTTCAACGGCATGTTCAGCGTGGGGGTTATGCTCAACATTCCCATCTTGCACTGGGGGCAGAACTACAACAAGATACGGGCGGCCAAGAGCGAGGCTGTCGTAGCCAAGCTGCAACTGGCCGACACGAAAGAGAAAATCGAGTTGCAGGTCAACCAGGCCGCCTTCAAGGCTTCGGAGGCTTACCGCACCTACCGCATGGCGGTGAAGAATCTCGAGAAAGCCGACGAAAACCTGCGCAATGCCCAGGTGGGTTTTGAAGAGGGTGTGCTTACCACGACCAACGTGCTCGAGGCCCAGACTGCCTGGCTCGAAGCCCAGTCGGAGAAAATCGATGCCGAAATCGACACCCGTTTGTGCGAGGTCTACCTGGCCAAGGCTTTGGGAACCATGAGATATTGAAAAAGAAAATAAAAAAATAGCAAAACAAGATTTACGATGGAAAATCTAAAAGAAAAGAAAGAACGCAGTTTGGTCGTTGGACTCATTGCTTTGATTGTCATTATCGTTGTTTTGGCCTTGATCGGATTGTTCCTGCTCAAACCCGAACCCCAGATTATCCAGGGGCAGGCCGAAGCTACCCAGGTGCGGGTGTCGGGCAAACTGCCCGGGCGCGTGGTCGAGTTTATGGTCGAGGAGGGACAGCATGTGAAGGCCGGCGATACGCTGGTGCACATACACTCGTCGCTCGTCGAGGCCAAGCTCTCGCAAGCCGAGGCCATGGAGTCGGTGGCTCAAGCCCAGAACAAGAAGGTCGACAAGGGTACCCGCATCGAGTTGCTCAACTCGGCCTACGACATGTGGCAGCAGGCTCAAGCCGGTCTTACGATAGCCAAGAAGACCTATGACCGCATGGAGTCGCTGTATAAAAAAGGTGTAGTTTCGGCTCAGAAACGCGACGAGGCCGAAGCCTCGTACAAGGCGATGGTCGCTACCGAGAGTGCCGCCCGCTCGCAATACGAGATGGCCAAGGCCGGAGCACAGGTCGAAGACAAGGCTGCTGCCGCTGCCATGGTTGCTGCCGCCCGGGGCAGTGTGGCCGAAGTGGAGTCGATACTCGACGACTCTTACCTGACGGCTCCCACCGATGGCGAAATCTCCGACATATTCCCCAACGTGGGCGAGCTGGTGAGCCTGGGAGCTCCTATTATGAATGTGTTGAAACTCGACGACATGTGGGTTTCGTTCAACGTGCGCGAAGACCTGCTGAAGGACCTCACGATGGAGGCCGAGGTGCGTGCCGTCATTCCCGCACTCGGCAACAAGGAGGTTACCCTCAAGGTATTCTACATTCGCGACATGGGCTCCTATGCCGTATGGCGGGCCACCAAGGTGACGGGGCAGTACGATGCCAAGACCTTCGAGGTGAAGGCTCGTCCCGTGGAGCCGGTCGAGAACCTGCGTCCGGGCATGTCGGTACTGTTGAAACGCAATAAGTAAGCCGGACTCCGGCACACGTTTAACGTCGGGAGATTGTTATATGACAGAACAAACGGAAAATAGAACAGGCTTGTGGGCAAGCATCGTCAGGGAGATGCGGCAGCTCGTGTCGCGCCCCATCTATGTGCTGTGCATGGTGGTGGCTCCGCTGTTTTGCTGCCTCTTCATGTTCTCCCTGATGCACGAAGGGCTGCCCCACAAGATACCGGTGGCCATTGTCGACCAGGACTACTCCAACTCGTCGCAAGACTTCACCCAGCAGTTGGGTGCTCTGGAGTCGGTCGACGTGCTCTACAAGCTCAACAGCTTTACCGAGGCCCGCGAGTTGATGCAGTCGGGCGACATCTTCGGCTTCCTCATGATTCCCGAGGGGTTCGAGGCCAAGGCTACGGCCGGACGTCAGCCCGAGATTTCGTTCTACACCAACAACGCCTATTACATACCCGCTTCGCTGCTCTACAAGAGTTTCAAGACCATGTCGGTGTTGGCCTCGGGGGCGGTCGTGCGGCAGGTGCTGCTCGCTACCGGGGTAGAGGAGTCGCAGATTATGGCCAAGTTGCAGCCCATTGCCACCGATATGCACGCACTGGGCAACCCGTGGATCAGCTACTCGGTCTACCTCAACAACTCGTTCCTTCCCGGTCTGCTGCAGTTGATGATTCTGCTGGTGACGGTCTTCAGCATCGGGTCCGAAATCAAACGCTCCACCGCTCGCGAGTGGCTGCGCACGGCCGACGACTCGATTATCGTCGCCATTACCGGCAAGTTGGTGCCCCAGACCATCATCTTCTTTGCCATGGGGCTCCTCTATCTGGCCCTGCTGTACGGCTACCTGCACTTCCCCATGCAGGGGAATATCTGGCACATGATTGCAGCCATGTTGCTGCTGGTGGTATCGACCCAGAGCTTTGCCGTCATCATCATGAGCATAGCCCCCTCGTTGCGCATCGGGTTGAGTGCCGCCGGTCTGGTGGGGGTCTTGTCGCTCTCCATTGCCGGCTTCTCGTTCCCGGTACCGGCCATGTATCTGCCTTTCCAGGCCATATCGTATGTGTTGCCCGTGCGCCATTACTTCTTGATTTATGTCGACCAGGCACTCAACGGCATACCGCTCTACTATTCGCGTTGGCACTATGTGGCGCTCATTCTCTTTGCCGTAGCGTCGACCCCGTTGTTGCCCCGGCTCAAAAAGGCCCTCATGCGGCAGGTATATGTACCGTGATGTAAAAAACAGATTGCTATGAAATTTTTCCACTCCATAAGAATAGGATTGGCCGACATCTACTACATCTGGCGGCGGGAGTACCGTGCCGTCTTCCAGGATTTCGGGGTTATCCTCTTTTTCTTTGCCTTGCCCTTTGTCTATCCCATCGTCTATGCTGCGGTTTATAATCCCGAGGTGGTACGCGATGTACCTATGGTGGTGGTCGACAATGCCCGCACCCCGTTGAGTCGGGAGTTGGCTCGCGAGATGGATGCCACGCCGAACGCCCGTATCGTCTCCTACTGTGCCAACATGGATGAGGCCAAGCGCATGATGCACGAGAAGAACTGCTACGGTATCTTGTTTATCCCGAGCGACTTCAGCCAGAAGATCGAACGGGGCGAGCAGAGTGTCGTATCGTTCTATTCCGATATGAGTATCCTGCTCAATTACAAAGGATTCCTCATTGCACTCACCGATGTGACCATGAATCTGGGCGGCCGGTTGCAAACCCAGTCGTTGGGCGGTGCCACGCAAGAGCAGATCAACGTAGCCACTCAGCCCATTCCCTACGTCTCGGTCAACCTCTACAACCCCGAGTCGGGTCTGGCCTCTTTCCTGCTGCCCGCCATCCTGATACTCATCCTGCAGCAGAGTCTTATTTTGGGTATCGGCATGCTGGCCGGGGGAATCTACGAGCACCATCAGCTACACCTCTTTTACAGCGGACGCGAGCACATGCACAACAACGTGCTGCATCTGGTCATAGGCAAAGCCTTGTGCTACTTCAGCCTCTATGTGTTGTGTACGGCCTACATTCTGCACTTCATACCGTGGCTGTTCAAGTTCCCGCAGATAGGCAGTCAGGTCGAAATCTATTCGTTTGCCGTGCCCTTCCTGCTCTCGTCGATATTCTTCGGCATGACCCTCTCGGTCTTTGTGCGTGAGCGCGAGAGCTCGTTCCTGCTCTTTGTCTTCACCTCGGTCATCTTCCTCTTCATTTCGGGTATCACCTGGCCGCGCTACGCCATGCCCGAGTATTGGCAGTGGCTGGGGGCCATCATCCCGTCGACCTGGGGTATCGAGGGCTTTGTGCGCATGAACACGGCCGGGGCCGGTATCTACGATGTGCGGCATGCCTACACGATGCTGTGGATACTTACCGGTGTCTACTTCGTCACCACCTGTCTGGTCTATCGGTATCAGATATGGAAAGACAAGACGCGGGGCCATTCGGGAGTACTCGAATCGGAATAACTCGCTTTGCGAAAGTAACTCCATCACGGCGGGCTGGCTTCTCTGGTAGAAGTCGGCCCGCTGATTTTTTTTATAAAAATGGACGGTTCTTAAGCAGATTTTGATAAATTATCATTACCTTTATCGCCCTTTTCCAAAAACAAGAAAACTTAAATAAAACAATTTATGAATCGTATTTCACACAATCGTTTCGGGCTTGCCTTGGCAGCCTGCCTGTTTTCTCTCTCGTTGTGGGCCGAAGTGCCTGCCGGATATTACGACGATGCCATCGGAAAGAGCGGAGAAGCTTTGCAGAAAAGTTTGTCGGTCATCTTAAATAATGCCTCCAATGTTGGATATGATGGCTTGTGGGAGGTTTACAAAACGACCGACCGCCGACCCGACGGAAAGGTGTGGGATATGTATTCCGATGTAACCGATTTTACTTTTGGAACGGATAAGTGTGGTAATTATTCGAGTGAGGGCGATTGCTACAATCGGGAGCACTCGGTTCCCAAGAGTTGGTTCAACAATGCGTCGCCCATGTATTCCGATGCCTGGCATATCTATCCCACCGACGGCAAGATAAACAGCTATCGCAGCAATAATCCTTTTGGCGAGGTAGGTTCGGATGCTTCGAGTTCAAAAAACGGATTTTCCAAATGGGGTAAGTCAGTTACTCCCGGTTACTCTGGTACCGTGTTCGAACCCAATGATGAATATAAAGGCGATTTTGCCCGCACCTATTTCTATTTTGCTACGCGCTATCAAAACCGTATCAACAACTGGGGCGGTATCTTCGTGTCGTCCTATCCGCATATCGTACAGTGGCAGCTCGACATGCTGCTCCGTTGGAACGAGATGGATCCCGTGAGCCAGAAGGAGATTGACCGCAACGAGGCCGTGTATGCGTCGAAGCAGGGCAACCGCAACCCCTTCATCGACTATCCCGAACTGGTCGATTTGATTTTCGGCGACCGTCGTAACGAGCCTTTCTCGCCTGCGGGTGAGGAGACTCCCTATATCGAGGCTCCTCAAGGAGGATCGACTATCGACCTGGGCATTGCTTCGGTCAATGTATCCGACCCCGTCACCATGCAGATTCAGGTGAAGGGCCGCAATATCGAGGGTGAAGTGTCGCTCGAGATTGGCGGAACCGACAGCGAGTGCTTCTCGGTCAATCCCCGTACCCTCACGGCCGATGCCGTCAACAACGGAGCTACGGTCGAACTCTCTTACCACTCTACGGTAGTAGGTTCGCATCGGGCTACGCTCGACATCACGGGTGGAGGCATCTCGTCGGCTGTGGTAGTCAACCTCACCGGTCAGGCCATCGACGACTTTGTGGCTCTGCCGGCCAAGGAGATAGGCAAGACCTCGTTTGTGGCCGCCTGGACTCCCAAGTCCGAGGCTACCGACTATGAACTGAATGTGTGGTACGACGACTATTCGTCGAGTTCGCCCGAGAAAGAGATATTGAATACCGTATTCTCGTCGAAACCCGATACCTGGACATACGAAGGGTATACGGCTGTCGAGAATGGAATGCTTCGTTTGGGTTCGGGTAGCAAAGATGGCAGTGCCACCTCGCCTGCCATGGATCTCTCGGCTGGTGATGCCTCGATAACGGTAGTAGCCGAGCCTTATCACAACGACCAGTCGGTAATCTATGTTTCGGTCGATGGGCAGGAGATCGGCCAGATTACCCTCGACGGGACTACCACCACGACTATTCCCGTGAAGGAAGGCACTGCCGCTTCGACCATCACCCTGATGGCCGAGAGCGACCACCGGGCCTACCTGCACAGTGTGGTGGTGAAGAGCGGTGGCGGATTTACACCGGTTACTCTCGACGGCTATCCCCGTCGCGTAGGCAATGTGACCGAATATGAGGTGACCGACCTCACCCCGGCCGTACAGTATCACTACACCGTTACCCCCTATGTGGGCGACGAGGCACAGACAATCTCCAACACCGTATCGGTAGCCACGTGGTCGGCTGCCGTCGACGAGGTAGCCAGCGACCATATCCTTATCTATACCTCGGGTACGACGCTGTATATCCTCAATGCCCCCATGAATGCGGTAGCCCAATGGTATACGATGGACGGCCGCTTGTGTGGCTCGCGCGTGCTGCACGGCGAGGAGACCGAATGGGAGCTGCCCGAGGGGCTCTTCATCGTGCGGGTGGTATCGCGTACCATGCAGAGCACGGTGCGGGTACGTAGCGCTCAATAAAAACGAATTGAAACAGGGGAGAGCTTCAAGCTCTCCCGCTTTCCTTAATTTTAATCTTGACAGCCATGAAAAATAGAAAATTTATCCAGATAATTTTAGTGGCAATGGCAATCTTCTCCCTCGGGTCTTACCTGAGGGCCGAGGTGCCTGCCGGCTATTATTATGCCGCCGACGGCAAGAGTGGAGCCGAGTTGAAAACCGCCTTGCACCAGATAGTGAGTGCCATGCACACCCTCGACTATGGCAGTGGCGAGGGGGCTACCTGGGAGGGCTTCTCGCGCACCGACCGCCTCGACGATGGTAGCGTATGGGATCGCTACTCCTCCGAAGTGCGCTATTTCGATGGCTACAAGGCGGTCGACGGCATGCACATCGAGCACTCCTTCCCCAAGAGCTGGTGGGGTGCCTACGAGAATAACGCCTACCGCGACCTGCATCACCTCTATCCGGCCGACGGCTCGGCCAACTCGTCGAAGAACAACCTGCCGCTGGGCGAGGTCACGGGTACCCCGGGCTTCGACAATGGCGTTTCCAAAATCGGTTATAATGGTTTTGGTACCGACTATACCGACCGCTGCTTCGAACCGGCCGACGAGTACAAGGGCGACTTTGCCCGGGCCTATTTTTATGTGGTTACGGCTTACGAAAATCTCTACGATTATTGGCAATCGCCCATGGTCGACAACAACACCTATCCGGTGTGGAAGGATTGGGCCCGCGACCTCTTGCTCGAATGGCACCGGCAGGACCCGCCGAGCGAACGCGAGATGGCTCGCAACGATTCGGTCTACGCCATACAGGGCAACCGCAACCCTTATATCGATTATCCCGATCTGGTCGAATATGTGTGGGGCGACCACATGGGCCAGGCCTACACCTTCCCCGAAGAGACGGCTCCCTTCCTGGCTCTGCCTCGCTATGGCGAGTCGGTCGACATGGGGGTGATTCTGGCGGGCGACAGCCGCTCGGCACAGCTCGAGATTCTGGGTGACAACCTCACCTCGGCATTAAGTATCGCTTGGACTCAAGGCAATATATTCTCCTTGTCGGCCACGACACTTTCGCCGCAACAGGTGAGCGACGGGTATAGCCTCGAAATCGCTTGCGACCGCCCGGCACAGGGCGAATATCGCGACACCTTGACCATCGTGGGTGGAGGTCTCGAGCGGCAATATCGCATCCCCGTGCAACTGATTGTGGTACCCTCGTTCATCGTTACTGGTGCTACCGACATCACGGCATCCGAAGCTACGGTGCAATGGGTCAACTACCCCTCGGCTACCGACTACCGGGTATCGCTCTGGCGGGGCAATACGTCTGCCGGCGATCTCATCATCTCGGCCTATGTCGAGGGCTCGAGCTACAACAAGGCCATCGAACTCTACAACGGCACGGGCGCTCCCGTTGACCTCTCGGCATACAGCCTGCGCATCGAGTCGAACGGCGGCGGCAGTTTCTACAACGATACCCCGCTGGGCAATGCCGTATTGCAGAATGGCGAGACCTGGTTGCTGCTGAACGAGCAGTCGACCGACGCCACGCTCCGCGCCAAGGCTTCGCAGATGATTCCCGGCGGAGAAGATTCGCCGCTCAATTTCAACGGCAACGACGCTGTGGCACTCTGCCGCAACGGCATCATCATCGACGTGGTAGGTTTTGCTGGCGAAATAGCCTATTGGGGACAGGACAAGACCCTCTATCGCCAATCCCGCGTTACGCACCCCTCGGCCGTATACGACCCGAGCGAATGGACCGAAGCACCCAAAGACGACTTTTCGCAACTGGGCAGTTTTGCGATGCAGTTCGATGCGGAGCGCGAGTATATGTATGACGGAGAGTCGGCCGGTCTTGGTCTGGAATATCGTTTCACCGGACTCCGACCGTTGACGCGCTACACCTATCGGGTCGATGCCGTCACCCCCTCCGCTACCGTCGCTGCGGCATACAGCATGCAGTTTGTCACCGATTCGCTCGAGACTCCTCAGCTGCTCGATGCCTCCGAAGTGACCGATACCTCCTTCCGCATCAACTGGGAAGAGGTGCAGGCCGCCGACGACTACGAGGTGCTTTGCTTTACGCAGAGTGGCGAGCAGCACACCGTGACCGAAGGTTTCGACAACGTGGGCTCCAAGGGCGAACCTTTGCCCGACGGCTGGAGCGGCAATGCGAGCGGCAACTACACCTCGGCGGCCAGCAGTGGCCAGTCGGCACCCTCGGTAGCCCTGAAGGCAACGGGCGAATACCTGTGTACCCCCACCTATCCTCAGGGCATCGTCTCCTTCTCGTTCATGTACCGCTTCGCCTCGTCGGGTTCCGGCTCCTATGTGGTGGTCGAGAAACAGGTGGGCGGCAACTGGGCGTCGGTCGATACCCTGCGCTACGTCAATACGTCGAAATATTATCCGAGCTACACCTTCTCGATTGACGAGGGGGTAACGGCCATGAAGATAACCTATGCCCACAAGGCAACCGGCAACGTGGCTATCGACGATGCCACGATTGTCTATGGCGACTATCTCAATACCGTCCACACGCAGGAGCGGATAGGGCAGGTCACCTCGTATGTGGTTCACGATCTCGAGCCGTTGAGCGAGTATCACTATCAGGTGCGGGCTCTTTGCGACGATGTGGTTTCGCCCTGGTCGCCGGTGCAGAGGGTGACGACGGCCGAATTCTCGGGCATGGCCCGACCTCAGGCCGATACCCCGCGAGTCTATGCCGCCGACGGTCGGGTGGTTGTCTCCGGTCTATCGGGCTGTGGGCAGGTTGCCATATACAATCTGTCGGGGCAGCTTCTCTATTCCGGTTCCGTAGATGACCGTGGCGAGATAGTTGTCGGATTGAATCGAGGCATCTATTTGGTGCGCGTGGTCGACTGCAATCAAATATACAATTATAAGGTCGGTTTGTAAAATGCAGACCAATAGGTGATTGATGGCATCCTTGAAAAAAAATTGAAAAAAAGTTGCTGAAAAATTTGGAAGGGAAAAGAAAAAGGGTGTATCTTTG
>NZ_CAMMHD010000012.1:0-115140 GCF_946496565.1 uncultured Barnesiella sp. | reverse complement strand
TAGAGCATCTGACTGTTAATCAGAGGGTCGTTGGTTCAAGTCCAACCTGAAGAGCTTCCGGAGAGTTCGTTCACAAGACGAACTCTTTTTTTCACCCCAAAAACAATGAATTATGGACGATTCAAACCCGCGAGCGAACAATAGTATTCACCTCTCCCTGGAGAGCAAGTAAGGTTTGAAGGTCAAATTTTGCGGGCTCCTCTTGGGATACAAAACAAGAAAGGAGCAACGCGATGAGAAAATATCTCTTTTGTGAAGCCGGTTTCGTAGAGAAACCCAATTGGCTGCCCAACTGCTGGGTAAACGTAGAGCGCCCCACGCAAGACGATTTCGATTTCCTGGAAAACGATTTGAAGGTACCCGCTTCGTTTTTACACGACATCGCCGATACCGACGAACGGCCGCGTATCGACAACGAAGGCAACTGGCTGTTGACCATCCTGCGTATACCTATTGTCGAACGCAACAGCACCATCTCCTACACCACCGTGCCCATCGGCATCATCACCAACAACGAGATTCTCGTTTCGGTCTGCTACCGCTCGACCGACATGATTCCCGATTTCATCGAGCATACCCGCCGCAAGGAGATTGCGGTGCCCAACAAATACGAGTTCATTCTGCGGCTCATCTACTCGTCGGCCGTGTGGTACCTCAAGTACCTGAAACAGATTTACAACGAGGTGAGCTCGGCCGAAAAGGAGCTGCAACGGAGCATCCGCAACGAAGACCTGCTGCGACTGATGAACCTGCAGAAGTGCCTCGTCTACTTCAACACCTCGATTCGAGGCAACGAAATGATGATCAGCAAACTGCCCAAGATTTTCCACGAAAAGGACTACCAGAACCCCGAACTGCTCGACGACGTGATGATCGAACTGCGGCAGGCCCACAACATGGTGAATATTTACAGCGACATCCTCACCGGCACGATGGATGCCTTTGCCTCCATCATCTCGAACAACGTGAACACCATCATGAAACGCATGACCAGCCTCTCGATTGTGCTCATGGTGCCCACGCTCATCGCCAGCTTCTACGGCATGAACGTCGACATTCACATCGAGCAGATACCGCACGCCTTCTCGCTGATCGTCTTCTTCTCGATACTGTTGTCGGCCCTGGCATTCATTATCTTCCGGAAAATCAAGTGGTTCTGACCGGTATTCCCGACGGGTGGACGGTGTAATCCCCTCCCCCGTCACCCCCTGTTCAACAACCGTCACCCCGCTGTGACCGATATACCTGCACGACGATGAAAACCCAAACGCTCTACATCACCGACCTGGACGGGACTCTGCTCAACGGCAACTCCGTGGTTTCGCCCCGCTCTACCCAGATTATCAACGACCTGCTGCACAAGGGCATGCGATTCACCGTGGCTACGGCCCGCACGCCGGCTACGGTAGTCCCGTTGCTGCAACAGCTCGACCTCGATATTCCGGCCGTGCTCATGAACGGGGCCGTGCTCTACGACATCCGTCGCAAACACTATATCCGGGCCAACGGATTCACCGACAACTCGGCCCTCAACTACATCGACCTGCTCGAGAAGCGCGACCTGGTGCCCTTTGTCTATCGTATCGACAACAACAAGCTGCACGTCTTCCACAAACCGCTGTCCAACGAGATGCAGCGCAAGTTCAAACGTCAGCGCGAGAATACACCCTACAAGGATTTCGTACCCGTCGACCGCTACGCCGAGCCGCTGCTCGACCGGCCGCCGCTCTTCATCCTGGTCATCGACCGGTTCGACCGCCTCGAGACCGCAGCCGCCGAGATAGGCCGGGCCGGACAATGCAGCATCTTCTGCTACCGCGACATCGTAGACCCCAGCTACGGCAACCTCGAAATCTACCCGCAGGGGGTCTCCAAGGCATCGACCGCCCAGCAGATTGTCGACCACCTCAACCCCTGGGAGGTGGTGGCCTTCGGCGACAACCTCAACGACCTGCCCCTCTTCCGCATGGCCGACCGGCGATATGCTCCCGAGAACGCCATGGACGAGGTGAAACGGCAGGCCACCGCCATCATCCCCGACAACAACCACGACGGCGTGGCCCGTTTCCTCTACGACGACTACCTCTAAACCCGCTCCGTTACAGATAAAATACAGATAGTTTACAGATAAAACATAAGCCGTAAGAAACTCATTCTCACGGCTTATATGTATATACTCTTTCTAAAGTCCTACTTTTGCTTATCCACAGCATCTCCACCGCTGGCAGCCGCCTCTTCACGAACCGCTTTCTCAGCCAGCTCGGCATCGAGTTGAGCCTTCGACTTACTGGTCGTTACCACATATACGCCCAGGAATACCAGCAGAATGGCAAAGCCCTTCATCACGTCGAAGCTGTCCATGCCCCACCAGATGGCCAGCAACGAGGCCACGATAGGCTGCGTGTAGTTGTACATGCTCACAATCGTCGGGCGCAACCGCTTCTGCCCCACCGAAACCAGCATGTACGACAGGAAGGTGGCCCCGAATATGACAAAGAACAAGTCGAGGTAAATGGTGCTGTCGAGCTGGGCAAAGGGAATGCGCATCACCTCCGACCCGCCGATAGGCAGACAGCAGATGGTCGCAAACAGAAACATCCACTTCATCAAGGTCACAGGCGTGTAGCGGCTGATAAGCCCCTTGAATGCCACGTAGTAAATGGCGAAGCTCACCTCGGCAATGAGGCAGAAGAGGTCGCCCATCACCCGGCCGCCCGACAAACTGCCGCCCGACGTGCTGCCGGCGCCATCCAGAATCAGAATCAAAGCCCCCGTGAGACCCATGAATACACCGATTACCTTCTTGCCCGTCATCGGCTCCTTCTGAATGAAAGCAGCCAGAATCATCGTAATGATAGGCGTCAGCGAGGCCACCACCGACGCATCGATAGGCGTCGTATAGGAGAGTCCCACCACAAAAAATCCCTGATTCAGAGTAATTCCAAACAGGGAGGCCGCAAACAGTAACAGTAAATCGCGCTTGGTCACCGACTCGCGAGGCATGAACAGGGAGGCTATCCAGAAGAAGGCAGCCGCCCCCACCATACGCATGTTGGTCAACGAAAAAGCCGATATGACACCCGTTAAAAAAATCGATTTGGAAATAGGCGACATGATTCCCCACAGGAAGTTCGCCGTAAACATGGCCGAATGGCCCTTCAATTTATCTTTCATTTCCCACTATTTTGGGCGCAAAAGTACAAAAAGTACAAATTGTTTCGTCACGAAATTCTCCACACGACACATATTTTTTCTCGAGCCACTCCACCATCCGGCCTATCCGATTATCTTTGCAGCCGTTATCCCGTGCAGCATCTGCATAAGCGCCACACACTTGTGGCAGCACATCTATCCCACCGGCGACCACGGCTGGGGCTACCAGGAGACGTTCCGATTCAAGCATGAGGTGCACAACGCCCTGGCCGACTGGCTGCGGTCGTTCTAAGGAGGGAGTAAAGTTCGAGATGGAAATCGCATAGTCCATTACGAACAAATAATTACATCATTTCTCTTGCATTTTTATCTTTTTTTTATATCTTGCACCGTTTTTAAATGGGGACTAATCACGGCCAAAACAGTTTTATTTGATTGGCAATAAGCAGTTTACCATATTATTTTAGGGGAAAATCCATCGACAATCCATATTTCGCATGAATATTTGACATTATTTGAAACAAATTTTAAATACCACGTTATGAAACATTTTCTTCTTTCTCTGGCAGCATTGTCGTGCCTGGTTTCCTGTACTTCGGGTGACGATGAAATTATTCCTTCTCCGACACCGGATCCCGATCCCGTCAAAATTCCCATCAATATTTCCATGAATGTATGGACTCGTGTCACGGATACAGACTACGAATCCGGAGACAAGGTGGGTATCTATGTGGTCAACTATCAGGGCTCTTCAGCCGGAACCCTTCAGTCTTCGGGCAATCATGTGGATAACATGTGCTTCACCTACACGGACAATTGGACGCCCGAATCGGATATCTACTGGAAGGACGAGACGACGAAAGCCGACTTCTACTGCTACTATCCGTACGGTACTCCCTCCGACATCACCGCCCATCCCTTCTCGGTCAAGACCGACCAGTCTCAACAGGCCGATTACAAGGCTTCCGAGTTCCTGTGGGGAAAAGCATCGGGCGTCAGCCCCACGGCCAATGCCGTGCCCATCATCACCAACCGCTCGATGAGCAACATGCTCATCTATGTGGCTCCAGGCAAGGGGTTCACCGAGGAGACGCTGGCGGCTGCCACCAAGTCTGTCCGCATCTGCAATGTAAAGTCTTCGGCAACGGTCGACCTCCGTACGGGTGTGGCTACGGCTACCGGATCTGCGACGGAGATTATTCCCTACAACGAAGGTACCTATTACCGGGCTCTGCTTGTTCCTCAAACCGTGGCCGATGGTTCGAATCTGATTACAATCACCGTCGACGGCGTGGACTATACGCTGGCCAAGGGTTTCACCTTCAAGGCGAACACGCAGCATAAGTTTACGGTTACCGTCAACAAGGCCAGCAGCGGTGTCGATATTGGTGTCGGCAACTGGGAAGTCGACGATACGGACAACGGCGGCGCGGCCGAATAGAGGACATCCGGTTGAAAACAGACTTGTTTATTCACCTTGAAAAAACAATAGCAATATGAAAATAAGGAATTTATTGATATGCAGTCTCTTCTCAGTCGTGTTGGGGGCCTGCTCGTATGAACCCGACGAAATGCCCGTCACGGTCGACCAGTCCTATCCCATACGGCTATTCAACGAGATTGAACAGATTGCTACCACGCGCGTCAACGACGAAGGTTTCTGTAATGGCGATGAAGTGGGCATCTATGTAGTCAACTATAACGGCTCGAATCCAGGCCGGTTGGCCGTTGAGGGCAACCAGGCCGATAACGTCCGTTATACCTACGACGAGGGCAACAACCAATGGACTCCGGAAGAGTCGGTCTACTTTAAGGATAAGAATACGCACGTCGACATCATCGGCTATTACCCGTATGGCTCGCCGTCGTCGGTGGATGCCTATGCTTTCGAGCTGTCCAAAGACCAGTCGACCGAGGCCGAAAACGGCCTTCTGGGTGGATACGAGGCCAGCGATTTTCTGTGGGGCAAGGCTACCGATATTGCCCCCACTTCGCAGCGTATTGCCGTCAAGTTCCAGCACCGGATGGCCGGTGTGCTGGTGACGCTGACGGAGGGCACAGGTTTTGACACCGGCGAATTTGCCCGGCTGGAGAAGAGCGTCCTGGTGACCAACACGATACGCAAGGCGCTGATCGATCTTGCAACCGGTGAGGTAACCCCCACCGGCGACGTGCCCACCACGGGTACCATTCCCTACCATCGTGACGGCGATTTCAGAGCGGTGGTTGTTCCGCAGACCGTAGAGGCCTCGACACCGCTATTCAGCATCACGGTCGACGGCGTGCCCTATGTCTTCCGCAAGAACGAGCCGTTCAGCTACGTGAGCGGCAAGCTGCACAAGTTCACCATCGAGGTGTCCAAGAAGAGCGCCAGCGGCCTGGAGTTCAAACTGCTGGGCGAGAGCATCACGGCGTGGGAGACGGATAACATCTCGCACGACGCAACGGCGCGCGAGTACATTATCGTCGACTGCCCGGAGCCCGGGACGTTGAAAGCCTGCATCACGGCTGCCGGGAAGGACCATGCGAAGGTCAAGAATCTCAAGGTGACCGGTACCATCGACCAGCGGGATTTCAAGATGATGCGTGATGAGATGGCGGCCTTGCAGTCGCTCAATCTGCAAGAGGTCGAGATTGCCAAATATAACAGCTATCCCGCCCATGAGATTCCGACTCATGCATTCCAGGGGAAATCCACCCTTATCCGGTTTGTCTTTCCCGAGAATATTACGAAAATTGGAAATAATGCATTTGAGGGTACCAACTTGTCGGGCTCGCTGATTATCCCGAATGGAGTTACTGAAATTGGAAGCTATGCATTCAAAGGCTGCCCCTTACCGGGTACGTTGACATTGCCCGGCTCTTTGACAACAATTGGTAGTTCTGCATTTTATGGCTGTAGTTTGTCTGGTAATCTGAATATTCCAGCATCTGTAGAGACTATCGAGTCGACTGCTTTTTCAGATTGCTCCGGATTTACAGGAAATCTGTATCTCCCTGAAGGGTTGAAAACATTGGGGTCCTTCGCTTTTTCAGATTGCTCCGGATTTACTGGTTCACTGACGATTCCTCCGGGTATTACAAAAATAGAGGATAGAGTTTTTTTGAACTGTAAAGGTCTAAATGGACAACTCTATTTGCCGAAAGATCTGACGGAAGTGGGTAATTATGCTTTTTACAGTTGCCAATTTCGAGGCTCCTTGCAGTTACCCGAAAATGTAACAATCATAGGTGGGTGGGCTTTTTCGGGAAACTTATTTTCCGGAGAGTTGAAACTACCTCAAGCATTAACGGTACTCGGTAATAGTGCTTTTAGCTATAATACTCGTTTAACCGGGGTGGTGGAGTTGCCCGAGGAGCTTATTTCGGTCAGTGCGGAGCTATTCTACGCTTGTTCCCAGCTGGAGGGGGTAATCATCCCTAAAAACGTAGAGAATATTCGAACTCGTGCTTTTAGCAATTGTTTCCAGCTCAATTCGATTGTTTGCGAAGCGCAGAATCCTCCGCAGGTGGATGCAACGGCTTTCAATGGGGTTGCGAAGGACAACTTTACGGTCGAGGTACCCGAAGCGTCGGTCAGCAGCTACAGTACGGCGCCCGTCTGGAGGGAGTTCAAGCGCTTTGCGGCCCATCACGACTTCTCGATTTCCCGCAACCTGTTCCGAACGCTGAACGCCTCGTTGGCGAAAACATTGGTGCTGCGCGCTCCGAGCGGAGAGGCTTGGAGTGTGGAGTCCAAACCCGACTGGGTGACGGTTGAGCCGATGAGCGGAACGGGCAAGGTAGAGGTTACCGTAACGGTGGCAGACCAGCCCAAGGGGGCCGGATACCGCGAAGGCGAGGTGGTATTCCTGCTCGACGGGAAGGACTACCGGACCCGGACCAAGGTAGAGCAATATGACTACCAATATGGCGACGGCGACGTGCTGACCGTGCAGACGGCAACCCGGGGCGCCGGTGTCGACCTGGTTTTCATGGGCGACTGCTTCGATGCCAAGGATATCGCCGAGGGCAAATATCTGGACAACATAAACGAGGCTATCGGCTACTTCTTTGCCGTGGAGCCCTACAAGACCTACCGCGACTACTTCAATGTCTACACCGTTTTCGGACTCTCGCCCGACAGCGGAGTGGGAGACGTGAACACCATTCGGGAATCGAAATTCGGTTCGGCCTATGCGCTCGGAAAAATTGCGCCCGATGAGCAGCTCTGCTTCGAATATGCCTGCAAGGCACCAACCGTCACCGAAGATCGAATCAGCAGAACATTGATTACGCTGATTGAAAATACGGCCGATTACGGCGGAATCACCTACATGTGGGGCGACGGTTCGGCAATCGCCTGCTGCCCGGTGAGCGAGGATGTCTATCCGTATGACTTCCGCGGCCTGGTACAGCATGAGGCCGGCGGACATGGGTTCGGCAAGCTCGGCGACGAGTACATCTACCACAATACCTTCATTCAGAATTGTACTTGTACATGCTGCTCGCATGTGGATGAGTTCAACCTCAACAAGTCGCGGGGCTGGTTTGCGAACCTCTCCCTGACGGGAAACATGTACGACGTTCCCTGGAGCCACCTGATTTTCGATCCGCAGTATTCGAATCTGGTCGACATCTACGAAGGCGGTTACATGCACATGCGCGGTGTATTCCGCTCCGAACCGAACAGCTGCATGAACAACAACATCCCCTACTTCTCGGCCATCTCGCGCGAGGCAATCGTGAAGCGAATCAAGGAGTATGCGGGTGAAAGCTATTCGTTCGAGGAGTTCAAGGCGCTCGACGTACTCGATGCCTCAACGGCCGGTGATGAGACCCGTTCGATCTCCTCGGCCATGAAGTTCTCCGCATCGAACAAGCAGCATCATCCGGTTTACATGGGAGAAAAACCTGAGTTCAAATAATAAACAGAGATTCGATTATGAGAAAATGGAATTATATATGGATGGCGGCATTGTTGCTCGCATCCTGTGACAAGGCAGAAGAGATTGCGGTCGATGATGGAAGCATACGCTTTGTCATGCAGTACCCCTCAGCAACTCGAGCTACGGAGACCTCCTTTGAGCAAGGAGACAAAATAGGCCTGTTCCTTACGGAGTACACCGGCGAGACACCGGCTCCCTTGCAGATCTCGGGCAACTGGGCCAACAACGTGGCCGCAACCCTCGAGGGAACGGAATGGGTGACGGCAAAGAAAATCTTCTGGAGCGACAATCGCATGGATGCCTATGGTTACTATCCCTACATGTCGTTGACCTCTGTCGACGAACAGCCTTTCTCCATTGCGCTGGATCAGTCGACAGAACGGACCGGCGACCAGTTGGGCGGCTATGAGGCTTCGGACTTCCTGTGGGCAAAAACGGAAGGCGTAGACCAGTCGACAGAGACCGTAACCCTGCAGTTCTCGCACCGGTGCAGCAAACTGGTCATTCAACTGGTAAAGGGCCCTTCGTATGAAGGCGAACTGCCGGACAGCGCGACGGTCTACATCCACAACGTCGTGCCCACGGCAACCATCGATCTGGCGACAGGTGCCGTCACAAAGGACATCTTTGGCGAAGTGGCCACCGTCAAGGCCCGGAAGGTGAACAATGCGACCTATGAGGCTATCATGATTCCGCAGCGTATTGAATCACGCCGCCCGTTTATCGAGATAGTCGTGAACAACATATCCTACCTGCTGGAAGATACATTCCAGTTCAAGGCCGGCATGCAACATACGTTGTCGCTGGTAATCAACTCCAATCCGGATCAGGTATCGGTCGATATCGGAGGCGAGATTGTGGGTGGCTGGAATTGACAACCGGGATATAAAAACAGTGAATCGAATTCCCAGGAAACACGGTCCTGGGAATTCGATTTTTTGTATCTGACAAGGGATATTCGGTAAATGGCCCGGTACGGGTCAATGCAATACGTGTCGCCGGGACAATGGGGCCTGGTCGACAAAATTCAGGATGAAAATTTGAAAAGAAAAGAGGCTGCAACCCTGCGGCTACAGCCTCTTCGATCTTGTACCCAGAGCCGGTACAAGGCATAGAAATTATAGGAAAAATAAAAGAATTTATCTTCCTTATT
Organism: uncultured Barnesiella sp.; assembly: GCF_946496565.1. Classification (NCBI taxonomy): domain Bacteria; kingdom Pseudomonadati; phylum Bacteroidota; class Bacteroidia; order Bacteroidales; family Barnesiellaceae; genus Barnesiella; species uncultured Barnesiella sp. The sequence continues at coordinate 105,906 of NZ_CAMMHD010000012.1, read as the reverse complement.
ATCAATTATTTGTATCTTTCTTATTTTCTCTATTTTTGCCATATTTTGCCCATTTTTCGTCATTAAGTACACTTTTAGTACACTTTGAAATTCCATTTTCTTTTGTACCTTTGCAATATCGGAAAACAAAAGAAAATCAATTATTTAGGGACAGTCGTTTAATTCCGTCATTATGAGTCAATCGGCAGACTGTCCCTATATTAGCATCATTATCGCATTTTTCAGGCTTAATCCGCTCTATACGACGAATATGTTTTGCCCTATTAGCTATAATTAACGGTACACGCTCGACAACAACAACCGATGTGTCAAGCCCCAACGCACTCGGTTCTCCAATGCCTATCTTTCTAATTAAGGCATAAAGGCTCATCAGCAAATTTTGTCGGCGGTTACGGGAATCTTCAGGATAATATATCCGGTGGATAATAATAAAGCGAAAATCACCCGGTATGCCATTCTTATGCAATGAAGGATAAGAGCTTGTTAGTTCTACTTCACCATCCGCAACAAGGTCATCAACTACTTGTCGTAAATAAAGGCTCACGCGCGGTTCTATACGAAAACCTATACGCATGGTTATACTAAACAATGTCCCTTTTATTAATGTGGAACAATTATATTCAAGTGTGTCTGGTGTATCCACAAATTCAAGGTTAATAAGCCAATAATGATCTGCCCGTTTAGGCTGCTTATTAATTATGGAATACAACAATTTATCGTCCACACAACCTTCTTTGTCTGCATGATTCACATAGACAAGATTAGAAGCATATTTGGATATGCTTTCGTCCGCCTTAATATCAGAAATAATGTTGTAGTATTCACTTAACCGTTTGGAAGACATATGTTTTCGACGAATTTTGTTGGCACTTACCCATACAAACATGATAAAACATAATAATCCACCTATTAACAGCGTAAACCAACCTCCGACCATAAATTTGGACAGGTTTGCAGCAAGGAAAATACCTTCAATAACACAATATCCGCCGACAAACAGTATTGATAGAATGCGTGGAATGTTATGCATATGCAAATAGAATCCCAACAACAATGTTGTCATCAACATTGTAATAGTTATGGCAAGTCCATAAGCGGCTTCCATGTGGGTGGAATCTCGAAACAACAATATAGTAAATATTACTCCAATATACATTACAAGGTTTACCATTGGAATAAATAACTGACCTTTTACGTTGGTAGGGTGCTTAATACGCATACGAGGCCAGAAATTCAAGTTCATAGCTTCACTCAATATGGAAAATGAACCGCTTATTAGAGCTTGGCTCGCAACAATAGCTGCCCCGGTAGCCATTGCTATGGAAAACAACAGTATTTCTTGTGGCATGATTGAATAAAATGGGTTCACTGTACCTTCTGCACTTTCCGGATGATGCAATACCCACGCTCCTTGCCCCAAATAATTTAGAATAAGCATCACCTTTACAAATATCCAACTGACCGTAATATTTCGTCTGCCACAGTGCCCTAAATCAGAGTATAAGGCTTCTGCACCAGTGGTACACAAGAAAACGGCACCCAATATCAGAAACCAGTGGGGGGATTCCACTAATAACCGTATGGCATAGTAAGGATTGAATGCCTTGAATACTTGAGGATAGGAAGTCAGACTGATAGCTCCGGCGATTCCAAGAAGCAGGAACCAAAGTAGCATAAATATGCCAAATGACCGTCCTATATTTTCTGTACCAAAACGCTGAATGAAAAATATAATGGTAATAATGGTCAGTGTAATAGGAATCACAGGCAGATGCGGACTGATACTTTCAAGTCCTTCTATGGCAGTTGTGACCGTAATGGCTGGAGTGATAATACCATCAGCAAGCAAAGTGCTCGCACCGATAATGGCAATGATGTAAATCCACCTTCTTCTGTGGCGGCGTAAAAGGGCATAAAGCGCAAGTATGCCACCCTCCCCGTTATTGTCGGCACGGAGAGCCACCAGCACATATTTCACCGTAGTCTGAAGAGTAAGCGTCCATATGATACAAGACAATGCGCCTAAAACATAATTTTCATCAAGAGCTTCTCCAGTATGAATGATGGCTTTCATAACATAGAGTGGCGATGTTCCAATGTCACCAAAAACAATACCCAATGTGATGAGTAACCCGGCAAATCCAAGTTTATGTTGAATATTGCCTTCTTTTGATAGGTTTGCCATAAAAAGTAGTTTTTTGTTCTACATATATTTGTTTTCCTTTCAAGCGGCGCAAATATAAAATAAAATCTTAACAATAAGATTTCACTTTTCTTTTTTCGTGAAAAATATCATATAAACCTTGACGATGGTCAAGGCTTGTCTAAAAAAATAGTCTGTTTGAATTACGTATAACTATTACAAATTAAATATCTTTGTAAACGGATTGAGGCTACTCTTTCCAAAGCATATTAGAATTAAGAAGAAACGTTATGTTTATCTTGTAGGTGAAAACGTAGGAAATTTTCAGACTGATGCAAGAGATAGCATAGTGGTTCTCACGCATATAGCGTGGGCTGCTATTGTTACATCTGCATCAAAGGTTTCCTACGACCTTCACTTAGACGTGGCATAGTTGGCTCACGTTTTTTCATTACAAATTTAACACCCAACAGAGTCAATGGGAAAGTATACCAATATGAATAAACTTATAATTCCGTTTCTGTCAATTATATCTCTATTTGTTGTAGCCTGCAATGATGACGACTACAAAAGTGAGCCAATTATTCCGTTCAGTCTTGAAAAAAACTATTATGAAACACGATTAGAACGTGGTGCTACGTCCATTTCAATCACAAACGGTAGTGGTGATATTAGTTTGGCAATAGAAGATGAAGATATACTGAAAGCTATTTATTCAAAATACAACGATAAGGAGGATAACAGAAAAGGACACATCAATTTGTATGGTTTGCAAAAGGGGGCGACAATGCTGACCATTACAGATAATATTACAAAGGATGTGGAAACTGTTGAAGTGAAAGTGACAGATTGTTATCTTGCATACGTGATCAATGACAGCAACCATCCGGTATTACCGGCAGGCACCACACTCTTTTTAGTGAACAATCAAGCGCAGGACTACTATCTGTTCGACCAAGACAACACATATAACAAGCCTATACTAAAAGACAACGGTTACGAGTTTTTCATCAAGCTGGATGCTGGCACAGGGACGGCACCCACCAACTACGCTATTCCAAACTTACGCTTATACAAGCACAATCCCGCCGATGCCGCAACTACTACATCGGAGTTCTATGATTTCCAGATAGAAATGTATGGCGAAGATGCCAGTTCTTCATCCGTGTTAAAAATCATCCAAGCCTATTTAGATGTGGATTGGGAGGAACTTATAAGCAATGCTCTGACCAAATCACCTGCTCCCATAGATATGACAATGATAATGACTGTACCCGATACAGACTATCGAATTAGAGGAATTTTAAGCACTGTATCCATTCCGGAACACATATTAGAGTAAAAGTAAGTGGTTGAACCAACATATCTTACAAAGCCAACGAAAAGAACAATCAAGTTATGCTCTTTTCGTTGGCTTTGTTTTATTCAGACACTTTTTTCTGAGCAAAGATGCGTTCCATCTTAAAAAATACAAAAACACCCAATTTTACATTCTTGGAGTGTAAAATTGGGTGTTTATTTTGCAATTCACTGATTTTCAGAGTTTATTGCAGAGAGACAGGCTCTAACAAAATTCTGCCATTATCATAGGTACATAAAAAACAATAACCCTGAAGTTTGCTTGTTCAGCAGGGACAACAGGGTCTTACGCTTGCAAATATAGTCATCAATTTCTATATTTGCAAGAAAAGTCTTGTTTTTAAATTTATACCAAATGAAATATGACGAATGTTTGCAGGTGCTATCCCCGGCAAGATTAAATAAATACGCACAAGCAAGTGGCAATGAAAAAGCCAAGACCTTGCGTCTATACCAATACAACATCAAGTTGAGCCAACGTTTTTATGGAGTTATCGGTATGTTTGAGATAATGCTACGCAATGCCATAAACGCTCACTACAAACAATATTTCAATGATGATAATTGGATAATCAACCAAGCAAGACCCAATGGATTGCTTGAACAGGAAGCTTCCGAAATAGTACGCATACAGCGTACTTATACCAATATGGGAGTGTACAACAACGATAAGATGGTAGCTTCCTTTACATTTGGTTTCTGGACTTATCTGTTTACAAGACGCAATTATCGCATAGGAGGAAAAACACTTCTTCAAATATTCCCCAACAAAGCGCATGGCTTAAAACAAACAGACATCTACAAACAATTGACTGCCATCCGTGAATTTCGTAACCGAATAGCACATCATGAACCTATCTGCTTCAACGCTACACGTGCGATAGATACAAAATATGCCAAAGAGCATTATGAGTTAATACGAACCTATATAGAATATATGGGATTTGATTCGGATTCTGTATTGCGAATGGTAGAAAAGCCCGATTCTATACTAAAAGTAATAGATGGCATGAAGTAAATACCCCATCTTTGGCGGAATACATAAGGATGATTGGGAACAATTTGGGAACATCTCCGATAAAAAGAAAGAGCTAAGTATTTATTTATCAAATGCTTAGCTCTTTTTCTTGTACCCAGAGCCGGGATCGAACCGGCATGGAGGTTAATCCACTGGTGTTTGAGACCAGCGCGTCTACCGATTCCGCCATCTGGGCAGAAAAGACGTGGCAAAGGTAAGGATAGATTTTGAATGCGCCAAATAATCTGTGTTTTTTTTCAAAAAAAGTTGATTGATACATCTTTCTAATAAAAAATAATTACATTAGCGGAATAATTAACATAAAAAAATGGCTCGCCCATGGAAAATAGATATTGCGTAATTATGGGAGGCGGCGTGGGAAGCCGCTTTTGGCCGTTCAGCCGAAACAACAGACCGAAACAATTTCTCGATTTCTTCGGAATTGGGCGTTCGTTGCTCCAAATGAGTTTCGACCGTTTCGCCAAAATCATACCCAAGGATCACATCTTCATCGTCACCAACGAAATCTATGTCGACCTGATCAAGGAACAGCTCCCCGACCTGCCGGCCGAGAATATTCTTTTGGAGCCGGCTCGCCGCAACACGGCTCCTTGTATTGCCTGGGCCTCGTATCATATCCGGGCAATCAACCCCAAGGCCAACATCGTGGTGGCTCCCTCCGATCACCTCATTCTCAAGGAGGATGAGTTTGCCCGCTGCGTAAATCAGGGTCTCGAATTCGTAGCTAAATATCCGGCTCTGCTCACACTGGGTATCAAGCCCAACCGACCCGAAACGGGATATGGCTACATACAGATTGGCGAGGATGCCGAGGGTGACATCAAAACGGTAAAGACCTTTACCGAGAAACCCAACCTCGAGTTTGCCAAGATGTTTGTCGAGAGCGGCGAATTCTTCTGGAACTCGGGTATATTTATCTGGAATGTACAGACGATTATCAACGCCTTCCAGAGATTCCTGCCCGATATTTCCAACCGGTTCGAAGAGCATAACGAGGTATTCAATACGCCGGCCGAGAAACAGTTTATCGACGAGAATTTTGCGGCTTGTCCCAACATTTCGATCGACTTTGGTGTGATGGAGAAGGCCTCGAACGTATTCGTTCTTTGTGCCGACTTCGGCTGGAGCGACCTGGGTTCGTGGAGCGCCCTGTATGACCACTCGCCCAAAAACAAAGACGGCAACGTGGCCCAGGGATGCAAGACCCTGCTCTACAACACCACAAACAACGTCATTGCCGTGAAGGGCGACAAACTGGTGGTTGTCGAGGGGCTGAAGGGCTACATCATTGCCGAGGCCGACAACGTGCTGCTCATTTGCCCCAAGAGCGAGGAGCAGAAAATTAAACAGTTTGTAACCGACGCCAAGATGGCTTTCGACGATACCTACATCTAAACCGTCGTACAGCGTCGACACGATACAGGAAGAGCCGGAGGAAAACCTCCGGCTCTTCCTGTTATTTAGCGTACACCAAACGGTCTCGATTAAAAGAATTTGGTGGGGACGCCCCAAATGTCGGTGAGCAGGTTGTTGGCCAACCGGCTGGCACCGATTCTGAAGTGCTCGTTGTTGAGCCATTGCTCGCCCAGCACCTCTTTGACCACGCAATAATATTTCACGGCGTCGACCGTCGTAGAGATGCCTCCGGCCGGTTTGAAGCCAATCATGGTTCCCGTCTGCTCGTAATACTCCTTGATGGCCTGGCACATCACATAGGCAGCCTCGAGCGTAGCGGCGGGCTCGGTTTTACCGGTCGATGTCTTGATGAAATCGGCACCCGAATAGATGGACAGCAGCGAAGCCTTCTTGATATTCGAAGCCGTCTTCAAGGCACCCGATTCGAGGATAACCTTCAGATGCGACTCCTTGCAGGCGTGTTTCAGCTCCTCGATCTCCTGGCACATCTCTTCGTAATTCCCGGCCAGGAAGTTGCCTACGTTGATTACAATATCAATCTCGTCGGCCCCGTCGGCAACGGCCAGAGCCGTCTCGGCTACCTTCACCTCGGTAAAGGTCTGCGACGAGGGGAAACCGCCCGATACGGCAGCAATATTCACGGCCGACACGTCGAGGTTGGCGCGAACGGTTCCGGCAAAGTTGGGATAGACACAAATGGCAGCCACGTTGTCCATCTCGGGATGCTCCTCTTCAAAATCGTTCACCCGCTTGGTCATGCGCGTAATCGACTCGGTGTTATCCTCGGTATGCAGCGACGTCAGGTCGATGCAGTGGAACAAAAACTTGTACACATCGGGTGTACTGTTTGCGGCCAGATTGTCGCGAACGATTTTCTCTACGGCAGCCGCTACTTGGGCATCGTCCAAATCGGTGTTGTACCGACTCAACATTTCTTCATATTTGTCCAGTTTATTCTCCATGTTTGGTCAGTTTAGGATTATTGATATGTCTTGTTTTATCTCGATTGGTTTTCTTCTCGATATTCTTTTCGAATGCAGCGGTCAGGTCCACGCCCGTCTGGTTGGCCAGGCAAAGCAGCACCCAGAAGACGTCGCACAACTCGTCCGACAGGTCGCTCTGCGCCTCTTCGCCCGGCTTGAACGACTGGTCGCCGTAGCGGCGCGAAATGATACGGGCCACCTCGCCCACCTCTTCGGTCAGGATGGCCATATTGGTCAGCTCGCTGAAGTATCGCACCCCCACACTCTTGATCCAGGCGTCTACCTGTTCTTGTGCCTCTTTGATTGTCATAATTCCTTACTCCTTGTTTTTGGTATCCATGCAAATGGTCACCGGGCCGTCATTTATCAATTCTACCTGCATGTCAGCTCCGAAAACACCCGTGGCGACCTGTCGGCCCACCTCCTCGGAGAAACGCCGGCAGAAGGCCTCGTACATAGGCACAGCCACCTCGTGACCCGCAGCGCGTATGTACGACGGGCGGTTCCCCTTCTTGGTCGAGGCCAGCAGCGTAAACTGGCTCACCACCATGGCCTCGCCGCCCACATCGAGCAACGAGCGGTTCATCACCCCGTTTTCATCGTCGAAAATGCGCAGGTTGGCACACTTCTTGACCAGCCATTCGAGCTCCGAAAGCTCGTCGCTCTCTTCCACACCCAGCAAAATCAAGAGCCCCCGACCGATTGACGAGTGCAACTCACCGCCTATCGTTACCGAAGCCCGCTTTACCCGTTGAACAACTACTCTCATGTGAAACTCTCCATTTTTATCGGTGCAGATGTCGAGCCTATCCCCCACCCGATCTTAACCGACCGGCGCAGTTCATACTCCCCTCTGCGTAAAGCACAAAGATAATACAAACGACAACAGAAACAAATTTTATTTCATCCGTCTCCCTCAGGTCAGCGATAAGCTATCGCTTCCCAATTAAACGGAATTGCCCTTGTATGGTATATTTATAATACTGATAATCAACTATATAAAAATCAAACCAGATGCTCTTTGATGATGCGGGCCTTGGCCTCGCCCACCACCGAGGCCAAATCGGCCTCCGACGCCTCTTTGATGCGCTTCACACTCTTGAAGTGCGTCAACAGCGCATCGCGGGTTTTAGGCCCTATTCCGGCAATGGAATCGAGAGCCGACTTCACCTGCCCCTTGCTCCGCTTGTTGCGGTGGAAGGTTATACCAAACCGGTGAGCCTCGTCGCGCATGTGCTGAATCACCCGCAGCGACTCCGAATTTTTGTCGATATAGAGCGGCAGCGAATCGCCGGGAAAATAGATTTCTTCCAACCGCTTGGCAATACCCACGATGGGCACCTTGCCCCGCAGGCCCAACGCCTCGAGCGACTCCAGTGCGGCACTCAACTGCCCCTTGCCGCCATCGACTATGATCAACTGGGGCAGCTCCTCCCCTTCGTCGAGCAACCGACGATAACGACGATAGATAATTTCGCGCATCGAAGCAAAGTCGTCGGGACCCACCACGGTCTTAATATCGAAATGTCGGTAATCTTTTTTCGAGGGTTTCCCCTTCTTGAAGACCACGCACGAAGCCACCGGATTGGTGCCTTGGATATTGGAGTTATCGAAACACTCCATATGCCACGGCATTTCGGGCAAACGAAAATCTTGCTGTATGCGCGAGAGCACCCGCATCACCCGCTGCTCGGGATTCAGCTTTTCGTTTTGCTTCAGCCGGTCTATCTTGTACTGCTTCACGTTCTGCTCCGAGACCGCCAGCAATTTCTTCTTATCACCCCGTTGCGGAACCACAAATTCCACATCGTCGAAACTCGACTCGGGCAGGAAGGGAACCAGAGCCTCCCGGGCCTTACTGCCAAACCGCGACCTCAGCTCGGCAATACCCAGCGACAGAATTTCGGGAGCCGATTCATCGAGTTTTTTCTTATACTCGATGGTGATACTTTGTACAATCGACCCACCCCGCACGTGCATATAGTTGACGAAAGCTACCCCCTCGTCTTCATCGTAAGAAAAGACATCGATCTCGTGCAACGACGGATTTACGATAACCGACTTGGCCTTATATTTCTCGATTAAATCGTACTTCTCCTTAATCGCCTGCGCCTCCTCGAAACGAAGCTCGGCCGACAGACTCTGCATCTCCTCCAACAGGTGACGACTCAACTGGTGAATATCGCCGTTGAGAATCTGGCGCACCTGCTCGATATAACCGTCGTACTCCTGTTCCGAAATCTTCCCCTCGCAACACCCTTTGCAGTTTTTGATGTGGTATTGCAGACAGACCCGAAACCGTTTTTTTGCGATGTTTTCGGGGGTAAGCGCATAGTTGCAGGTGCGTATCGGATAGAGCTCGCGTATCAACGCCAGCACCGTTTTGGCCAAATGCACGTTGGCATACGGGCCATAATATTTCGAGCCATCCTTATTCACCCTACGGGTAAGAAATACCCGTGGAAAATGCTCGTTCCTCAAGCAAATCCACGGGTAAGTTTTATCGTCCTTGAGCAAGACATTGTAACGCGGCTTGTACTCCTTGATCAGACTGTTTTCGAGATGCAGGGCATCCTCTTCGGTCTTCACGACGATATACTGCAAGTCATAGATATTCTTCACCAGCATATTCGTCTTGGCCGAATCGTGCACCTTGTTGAAGTACGAAGAGACCCGACGCTTCAGGTTCTTCGCCTTCCCCACATAGATAATCTTGCCCGTCTTGTCGAAATACTGATACACGCCAGGTGTATCGGGCAAGAGGGCAAGTTTGTTCTTAATATTTTCGTTTTTCTCGATCAATCCGTATCAATATTTGATAAGAGCCTCTACCTCGACATCGTCGGGGAAAGCCTCGCGGCCCTTCAAGAACTCCAGTTCGACCAGGAAATTGACATAGATTTTTTTCGGATTAAACCGTTTCACCAGCTTATAGGCAGCCAGCATGGTTCCACCCGTTGCCAGCAAATCGTCGTGCAACAGGACCACGTCGTTTTCGCAAAGGGCATCCTTGTGAATCTCGATTACATCTACCCCATACTCCTTGGTATAACTCTCCTGCCAGGTCTCGGCGGGCAGCTTGCCCGGTTTACGCATGGGCACAAATCCGGCCCCGATGCGGGTAGCCACAATAGGTCCCATGATAAAACCACGCGACTCTATGCCCACCACTTTGGTTATCCCCTTCTCGGCATACATACGGGTGAGCATATCCGACAACTCTTTCAAGCAGTCGGGCTCTTTGAATACCGTTGTCAAATCTCTAAATACAATTCCCTTTTGCGGGAAATCGACCACGTCGCGAATCTTGCTTTTAATAATCTCTAAACTCATTTTTTATTCTTGTTATTTTGTTTGTCCTTCCCTTTTGTAATAAGGCTTTGCCCGATTTTGTTTCACGTGAAACATCAACGTCCGCACAGCAGCAACAAGATGTTTATATCGCTCGGCGAGATGCCTGGTATACGCGAAGCCTGTGCGATGGTTTCGGGGTCGATTCGTTCCAGTTTCTGACGGGCTTCGGTCGACAGCGCATGTATCTCGCTATACTTGAATCGTCCTTTTATGCGAATATGTTCAAGTCGGGCTATCTTCTCGGCAATCATCTTTTCGCGATCGATATAGCCCTGATACTTCATCTTTATCTCGGCAGCTTCTACAATTTCGTCGCGTCGGTTTTTGATTGAATCCAACTCCCGTTTCAAAGCCGGAACCAGTTGCGAGAGCTGTGCCAAATCGAGCTGCGGACGTAAAACCAAGTCAATCAACCGCACTCCCTGTTTCAGCGGCGTAGTACCCAAAGCCTCCAGCCCGGCGTTGATATAGGCCGGTTTTATAGAATAATGTTCGGCAAAATGGATTAAATGGTCTATCCTATCCCGCTTCTCCCGCAACAAATCGTAGCGGTCAGACTTGGCCAACCCCAACCGATAAGAGCGCTCGGTCAACCGCATGTCGGCATCGTCCTGACGCAGCAAGATACGGTATTCGGCCCGCGACGTAAACATACGATAGGGCTCGTCGACACCCTTGGTCACCAGGTCGTCGATGAGCACACCGATATAAGCCTCGTCGCGACCCAGCGTGAAAGGTGTACCGCCGTGACAGTTGATGTGAGCGTTTATACCGGCAATAAGCCCCTGCCCTCCGGCCTCTTCGTAACCTGTCGTTCCGTTTATCTGACCGGCAAAAAAGAGGTTGGCAATCTGCTTGGTCTCGAGGTTATGGTTCAGCTGGGTGGGGTCGAAATAGTCGTATTCGATGGCATATCCCGGTCGATAAATGCGCACGTCGCGCAACGCCGGAATCGCCTGCAAAGCCCGCACCTGCACATCGAGCGGAAGCGACGAAGAGAAGCCGTTGAGGTAATACTCCTGCGTCGTCTCGCCCTCGGGTTCGAGAAAGAGCTGGTGCTCCGTTTTATCGGGGAAAGTCACGATTTTGGTCTCGATACTGGGGCAATAACGGGGCCCGATACTCTGGATTTGCCCGTTGTAAAGGGGCGAATCGGGCAACCCGGCACGAAGAATATCGTGCACGTGCTCGTTGGTATAGATGGTCCAGCAACTGCGCTGTTTCAACGGACGGGGCTGAAAATCGAGGAACGAGAATTTATGGAAATCGTTCTCGCCCCGCTGCTCGGCCGCCTCTTCGAAGTGGATGCTGCGGCCGTCGATACGCACCGGAGTACCCGTTTTCATACGGCCGGCCGTAAAGCCCAGTTCGACCAATTGCTCGGTGATTCCGTACGAAGCCGGCTCCGAAATACGACCGCCACGCAACTTGGTGCGGCCGATGTGCATCAGACCGTTCATAAAGGTACCGGTCGTGAGCACCACGCATTTGGCGGTAAAGGTTACATTCATGGCCGTAACTACGCCCGTTACCCTTCCGTCTTTTACAAGAATCTGATTTACAGAATCTTGCCACATATACAAGTTGTCTGTATTCTCGAGAATCGAACGCCAGGTCGTGATGAACTTGGCGCGGTCGCTCTGCGAACGGGGGCTCCACATGGCAGGCCCTTTCGAGCGGTTCAACATCCGGAACTGGATGGCCGTCTCGTCGGTCACAATACCCATGAAACCACCTAAAGCATCGATTTCGCGAACAATCTGACCCTTGGCAATTCCACCCACGGCCGGATTGCAGCTCATCTGAGCTATCTTGTTCATATCCATTGTGATAAGCAAGGTCTTCGAACCCAGATTGGCCGAAGCGCATGCCGCTTCGCAACCGGCATGACCGGCACCCACCACGATTACATCGTAATTAAAATCCATTGTATTGTATTTCTCCATGACCTATGGGGAGAAAAAGCGAACGCTTCCCCACCCCCCTGGTCATATCTGTTTCTCGATTATCTCAGTTTCAGAGCCTCGTCTTCACAACGGGTCATCGCTTCGCGCTCACCCGGTCCTTTATCGTTGATTCCGCACAAGTGCAGAATACCGTGTATGATGATGCGATGGAGCTCCTCGTCGTAGTCGGTCCCAAACTGTTCGGCATTGGAACGGACCGTATCCACACTGATGAAAATATCGCCGCTTATCTTATCGCCCTCGGTATAGTCGAAGGTGATGACATCGGTATAATAGTCATGCTGCAAATAGGCCTTGTTCACCTCGAGAATCTTCTCGTCGGAGCAAAAAATATAGGCTATATCGCCGCATTTTTTCCCGTACCCCGAAGCGACCCGACGAATCCAATCGGTCGTTTCTCTCTTTTTTATCGCCGGCATCTTGACATCTTCGGCAAAATAACTCACAGCCATAACTCGTACTTTTTTATATTCTTATTGTCACTGCAAAGATAGTGCAAACCCGGGGGAGAAGCAAGTATATTCGTGCAGGAGAGGCATTCACAACCTCCTGAAAAGGTCAGACCGTTCTACCCTGTCCAGATTGTTTCCATCGCCACACAGGCCGCATTTCGCAGCATACGGTCAAAGATACACATTTATTCCGTTCCTTTCTATTTGAAGAAGAAATAAGAGACCGTAATGGCCGAAATGGCCCCTATCACATCGGCCAGCAGAGCATACCCCACGGCATAACGGGTCTTGCGCACCCCTACGCTACCGAAGTAAACGGCCAATATGTAGAAGGTGGTATCGGTCGAACCCTGCACGGTACAGGCCACCCGACCTACAAACGAATCGACTCCGTAGGTCGACATGGCATCGACCATCATCCCTCGCGAACCGCTACCGCTCAGCGACTTCATCAGCGCCGTAGGCAGTGCGCCCACAAACTCGGTATCGATACCCAACCACCCGAAGAAGGAAGCAAAGCCCTCGACAATATAATCCATGGCTCCCGAGGCCCGGAATATCCCGATGGCTACCAGAATAGCCACCAGGTAGGGAATGATCATCACCGCCGTCTTAAAGCCCTCTTTGGCCCCTTCGATAAAGGCATCGTAGACGTTGATACGCTTCACCAGACCCGAGACGATAAAGACCACGATAATGGTAAACAGGATGCTGTTGGCGGCAAAAGCCGAGTAGGTAGAAATCTTGTCTTCGGGCAACGACGAAAAGTAGTAGAAGACCCCGCCCACAAAAGCGGTGAGCCCGAGTCCCCACAGCACGATTACCCGATCGAAGATATTGATACGCTGCTTGATACACAAGGCCAGAAGCCCTACAAAAGTAGCCATAAAGGTGGCGATGAGAATAGGCAGAAAAACGTCCGACGGATTGGCCGCCCCCATCTGAGCCCGATAGGTCATCACCCCGATGGGTATCAGGGTAAGCCCCGAGGCATTCAGCACCAGAAACATCAGCATCGCATCGGTGGCCGTGTCTTTCTTGGGATTCAGTTCCTGCAACTCCTTCATCGCCTTCAACCCCAGCGGGGTAGCGGCATTGTCGAGTCCCAGCATATTGGCCGACACATTCATAAACATCGAACCCAAAGCCGGATGCCCCTTGGGTACACCCGGGAACAGTCGGGTAAAGAGCGGACTAATCAGGCGCGACAGCACGGCCACCATACCACCCCGTTCGCCGATTTTCATCAAACCGAGCCACAAGGTGAGAACACCCGTCAACCCCAACGAAATATCGAAGGCGGTACGGGCCGAAGAGAACGAAGCATTCATTATGTCGGTCCAAATGGCCGTATTGCCATACACTACAGTCTGTACCACCGCCACCACAAAGGCAATGACAAAAAATGCAATCCAGATGTAATTAAGAACCATACGACTGTTTTTGAATGTTTTTCGTTTCTTGGGACAAAGATAGTGAAAGGTGAGCGCAGAATGAAATATCGAAACTTGTTTCAGATATTTTTTATGCCGAACCGTATCCTATCTTCTTCAAAGATAGTGAAAGGTGAGAGCAGAGGCAAATGGAAAACCAAGTTTTCAATATTTGACTTTACCGAGCCGCATCCTGTTTTCTGAGAAAACAGTCATTTTAGAGAGTCGCACACTCGCTCGAGGCTTAAAAAGAGAGAGGGCAACAACAGGCCAGCCGACACCGTTCTATTTCGCGTTTTTTTCCGCACGTTCCAAAATGCACATATATTACTACAAATCAAACAATTATCTAATTTTTATCTTCTGGAGAATCGAATATTTTCTTTCTTTCGATTACCTATGCGTCATTTTTTCAGCCAGGAGCCTCTATTTTAACAATTTAAAATATTGCTCTCAACAACTGTTTTAAAAAGCAACAAACCTCAGCAATCGACCAGTCGAAAAATTCACTACCTTTGTTCCAAACGACACATCACCATGCACACAGCTCAAGATATCGAGAAAGCCATCCGGGCAGCAGCCAATCCGGCAAAAGCAAAAGTTCTCTCGGGATTCTTCAAAACCGGAAAGGGAGAATATAGCGAAAACGATATTTTCATCGGGGTGCCCGTTCCTGTCACACGAAGTATCGCCAAGCAATACCTCGACACTCCACTTGCCGAACTCACCACTCTGCTGCATAGTCCTGTGCACGAGTTGCGCATGGCAGCTCTCCTCTGCATGGTCGAGCAGTTCAAGAAAGCCGACAAAGCCCAACGCACGGCCCTGTACAACACCTATCTGGCCCACACCGCTTGTATCAACAACTGGGACCTGGTAGACCTCTCGGCCTCGCAAATCGTAGGGGGCTATCTCGAACACCGCGACCATGCCCCGCTCTACCGTCTGGCTCAAAGCCCACAGCTTTGGGAACAGCGTATCGCCATCGTCGCCACCTGGCAATGGATTCGCCGCGGTCACCTCGACGATACCCTGGCTCTGGCCGACCTGCTGCTCCACCACGAGCACGACCTCATACGCAAAGCTACGGGTTGGATGTTGCGCGAGGTCGGCAAGAAAGACAAAGCCCGCCTGTGCCGATTCCTCGACACCCGTTACCGACAGATGCCGCGCACCATGCTACGCTATGCCATCGAGCGATTCACACCCGAGGAACGCAAACATTACATGCAAAAATAGAAATATGATTCAAAGTCTGCCCTCGCGACGCCACTGACGTTTGTACTTGTAAAGGCGTTGCAGCAGTTTGAGCGAACTGATATGCCAGTAGTAGCGCTTGAAATGCTCGTGACAGCAAGTCTCGATAAAATCCCAACTCCCCACCCGTTTCTTCATCAACATTCTGATAAAGCGAAACGACATCTTTATCTCTCTGAAATAGGCTACCAGCGAGTTGGGTTTCTTGAGGTAGAAGGGCAAACGGTCGGCCCATTTCTTGTGAAACTTGGCCGTATCGTCGAGCCAAGCCTGGTTGTACGAGCCCTCCGAAAAGTGTTCCAGCAATATATCGTTCGTCACATAGTTGATATACTTCTGACCCACGGCCATCGAAATATCCAGGTCGTACAGATGGAATCCGCGGAAGGTATCCTCGTCGAACCGAAACTCGGCCCACACATTCCGACGCATGAACAGACACATGCCATCGAGCACAATCACCGGCGAAGCCGACACCTTGTCGGGGTTGGTGATGAAATACTTGATCGATCCATCCTTGAAGTGCTGAATATAGTTGTAGCGCGTGTATTGCTTCAGCGAGCCCCACCCCGAATAGGTAGCCAATTTGGCCATCGAACCGGCAAACCCCACGACACCCGTTGTCGGTTTCTGCAGCAGCGACACGATGCGTTCGCCCCAGTTGGGTGTCCTGAAAAAAATATCCTCATGTGCAAAACAGAGATACTCCCCTTTTGCCTTCTCGGCACAAAGGTTGTACACATGGGTAATGCTGTAACCCGTCTCCCGATTATCATAAAAGATAAACTCGCAGGGAAGACCTATCGTCTCGAGCACATTGGCCCGAAAGGCCTCTACCTTTGCGGGATTGATATAACAAACTATGATAGAAATCATAAGGAAACTCTTTTACTAAGGCATACGTTGGCTTACTCCCGGCAAAGGTAATATATATAAACCGATACCGATAAATAAAGGAGCGAAAATTTAGATTCAACACCCCTTTTTTCGTCATCTACATTTCCACCCGATACAATATTCGTCGCCTCCAGATGTAGGAAATTCAAAGATTTACGTTATCTTTGTCACCAAGAAACAAACACCCAAAGAGCTCGATACAAACACTTGTACCGCTCTCGGTTGCAGCTTTTGACAACCAAGCTCGCTCTCGAGAATCCGATACAAACCGAAACGACTTTTATTCTAAACCCGACAAACCAAAACACCTCGATGAAAATACTCCTCTTTTCTCATGGGAAACAGACCACCGGCGATGCCGAACTATACCTGCTGGATCTAATCAAGGGTATCAAACAGGCTCGTGGCGAATCGTGGGAGATTTATGTCGTCTTTCCGAGTCGGGGCGAATTGTGGGAGCAGGTACATCAATACCTGTCGGGGTATTCCTTCATCCGTCAGCCGTGGTGGCTCGTACGACCCTCTAAGAATCGATTACGAAAACGGATACTGTTTCTCCTGGAAAAGCCATTTACCGTTTATAAGATTCGCCGATACATTCGCCGAATCAAGCCCGACATAGCCATCACCAACACCTTGGCTACACCCATCGGTGCCCTTGCGGCTCAGGCCGAAAACACGCCTCACTACTGGCTCATCCACGAAGTTCCCGAGTTGGCCCGCAACCTCGTATACCTGTTCGACAAAGAGTGGAGTATGCGAATTGTCGACTTGCTGTCGCAAAAGATTATCGTCGCGTCCGACTTCATGGGCGAATACTATACCAAACGATTGCACTCCGACGAAAAGATTGCAGTCGTCTACCAACCCCTCAATGTCTTGCCTATGCGACAGCCCGAGGCCAACCAACCTTTTACGCTGGGCATGCTGGGCAATTTCGAATCCAACAAAGGTCAGCACATCGCAGTTGAAGCGCTGCGCGAGGTTATCAAGGAGTACCCCGAAACCCATCTGCTGCTTATCGGCGACAACAACAGCCACTATGCCCAAGAGGTCAAGGAGCGCATCAAGGAATACGATCTGGATCGCAATATATCGATTGTCGAATACTCCATTCTCCACCCTCACGACTACCTCATCCAGGCCAATGCCGTGTTGGTATGCTCGCGATTCGAGAGCTACGGGCGCATCATCATCGAGGCCCTCAAGTGCGGACTTCCCGTTATCGCCCCCAACAAGCCCTTTGCCCAGGAGTTTATCAAAGAGGGGTACAACGGTTATCTCTACACGCGTGACGATGTGGCCGAACTGGCCTGGAAAATCATAGACCTGCAACAGGCCGACCTCGACAAAATGAAGGAGAATGCACTTCTATCGGTCAAGGATCAATTCCCGGGACAGGCATTCGCCGAGGAGTTTATCTCAACCATCAACCCGACTGAATCATGAGCGCATCGCGAGCCATCATCGTCATTCCCATCTACACAACACGATTATCCGACCTCGAACTGGCGGCTTTAGACCAGTGTTTCCGGGTGCTCGCCACACACGATATATGTTTCGTGAAACCCCAGTCGCTCGATTTGACACCCCTCGCCGACCGCTATCGGACCGACTACGTCGTCGACTTCCCCGATACCTGTTTCCTGGGCATCGCCGCCTACAACCGACTCATGATGTCGCTCGAGTTCTATGAGGCTTTCGAGCAGTGGGAATACATGCTCATCTATCAGCCCGATGCCTGGGTCTTCGCCGACAACCTCGACGACTGGTGTGCCCGCGGCTACGACTATATAGGGGCTCCCTGGATACCCAAACCCAAATACGGCCGACTCTACTATCGCCTCTTCAATCGCCTGAAACGGGCTCTCAACCGGGTGTCGGGGGCTTCGGACTACAGCCAGCTCTACTACCGGGTAGGCAACGGCGGGCTGTCGTTGCGGCGCATCGCCCTCTTTGCCCGCACCGCTCGCGACATGGAACCGCAAGTAGCCCGTTATTTGAGCCATCCCGGGGTCGATTTCTACAACGAAGATATTTTCTGGAGTCTCGAAGCCAACCGCGACCAAGAGCGGCTGAAGATACCCCACTGGCAAGAGGCGCTCCAATTCTCGTTCGACAAGAACCCGGCCGTCTGCTACGAACTCAACGGCCACCGGTTGCCCTTCGGGTGTCACGGCTGGAGCAAAAAAAATATGTTGCCCTTTTGGGAACAACATATCCAAACACTTAGACACGGCTAATCGCACCGTCTCTAACCCTCCCCTCGCTTACAGGAAAGGAAGATATCGCGATATTTTCTTCCGCATGTTCGACGAAGTCTGCACAAAACGTTCCTCGCCCGAAGCATTGTCGTCGAAACATTTCAGATACACGACATTCATCTCGTCGGCCAACCGTTTCGGGTCGAACCGCACGACATACGCCTTGCCCTGCTCGATCATCTCGTGGCGCAGTTTCTCGTCGCTCATCACCCGCTTCATGGCATCGGCCATACCGGCCACATCGTCGGGACCTACATAAATCGAGTGAGGTCCGCCGGCCTCTTCGAGGCACGACCCCGTGGCGGCTATTACCGGCACACCGGCCGAGAGAGCCTCGACAATGGGAATGCCGAACCCTTCGAACCGCGACGGATAGACAAACGCCGTAGCCAGATGATACAGTACGGGCAGATCGCCGAACTTCAGATTATGAATAATGTGTACCCGGTCGCTCAACCTATGAGCCTCGACATAGGCCTTCACCTTCTCGGCGTAAGGGGTGCATTTGCCCACGGCCACCAGATGCACATCGCCCAACCGCTCGATAGCCTTCACGGCCAGCAGCAGGTTTTTACGCTCCTCGATAGTGCCCACACTCAAGATAAAGTGGTCGGGCAGCCCGTAGGCCTGACGCACACGCTCCTTCTCACCGGCTGCTACCGGCTTGGCAAAAACAGGGTCGCAACCCTGATAAACCACATCGATCTTGTCGGGCGAGATGCCGTAAAACTTCACGATGTCGCGCTTGGTACACTCGCTCACCGCCACAATGCGGTTGGCCTTGCGGCACGCATACCTGAACTTGTCGTTATAGATTTTTCTATCCAACCAGTGATAATATTGGGGATAGCGCAGGAATATCAGATCGTGAATGGTCACCACACTGCGAATACCCGTGCGATGGAGCCCGATGGGAAGTTCGTTGCTCAACCCGTGATACAACTGTACACCGTCTTGCAGTAACCCCCGTTTGATAAAGAAGGTACGCCACAAGGCCTTGCAACTTTTCATCAAGAAAGTGCGGGGCAAAATCGAAGCCACATTCTTGTGCTTCAACAGGGAATCATACGAGGCATTCTTGCATCTTTTGGGTATATACATACGGTACTTGTGCTCGTTGCCGTACGTAGCCATCGTATCTACCATGAATCGGCTGTAATTGCCCAATCCGGTAAAATTGGCGTTAGCCCTTTTTGCATCGAATCCTATAATCATCCTTAAATCTCAATTTACGGTTTACATAAGAATAGATGTATTCTACACCTATTTTGCTGCATGCCTCTCAAAAAATTTTAGGTTTTTCTTCCATTTCTCGAACAGGCAAAATAAATTTCTCATTTTTAAAACATTATAGAGATACGTTTCCCCTATTGCCATTTCCTGTTTTTTTCATCTATCTCGACAAGCGACTTTGCCCGGCGACAACTATTCTACACAGAATCCGGGCACAAAGGTACATTTTGTTGCAATTATTTTTATCTTTGTGCAAATAAAAATACGGTATATCCCCCGTATTTCCCGCAAAAAGAAAGAGAGATGGTACACAAATTCGACTTTTTAGTCATCGGTTCCGGTATTGCCGGAATGAGTTTTGCCCTCAAAGTGGCTCACAAAGGAAAAGTAGCCCTCATTTGCAAAACCGAATTGGAAGAGGCCAACACCTATTTCGCTCAAGGAGGCGTAGCTTCGGTAACAAACACATTGATCGACAACTTCGAAAAACATATCGAAGACACCATGATAGCCGGCGACTGGCTCAGCGACCGCGCCGCTGTCGAGAAGGTCGTGCGCGAGGCACCCTCACAAATCAAGGAGCTCATCAAATGGGGTGTAGACTTCGATAAAAACGAAAAAGGCGAATTCGACCTGCACCGCGAAGGCGGTCACTCCGAGTTCCGCATCCTCCATCACAAGGACAACACCGGTGCCGAAATCCAGGACAGCCTCATCAAGGCCGTCAGACAACACCCCAACATCACCATCTTTGAGAAACATTTCGCCATCGAAATCATCACCCAGCACCATCTGGGAGTTACCGTCACCCGACAGACGCCCGACATCGAGTGCTACGGTGCCTATGTACTCGACCTCAATACCGGCAAGGTAGAGACCTTCCTTTCCAAAGTGACCCTCATAGCCACCGGCGGCGTGGGTGCCATCTACCAAACCACCACCAACCCGCTCGTGGCTACCGGCGACGGAATCGCCATGGTATACCGGGCCAAAGGTACCGTCAAGGACATGGAGTTTATCCAGTTCCACCCCACGGCTCTCTACCATCCCGGCGACCGCCCCTCGTTCCTCATCACCGAGGCCATGCGCGGCTACGGTGCCGTGTTGCGTACGCTCGACGGTAAGGAGTTCATGCAGAAGTACGACCCGCGCCTGTCGCTGGCTCCCCGCGATATTGTGGCCCGGGCCATCGACAACGAGATGAAAAACCGGGGCGACGACCACGTCTACCTCGACGTCACTCACAAAGACCCCGAAGAGACCAAGAAACACTTCCCCAACATCTACGAGAAGTGCAAGAGCCTGGGCATCGACATCACCCGCGACTACATACCCGTAGCCCCGGCCGCCCACTACCTGTGCGGCGGTATCAAGGTCGACCTCGACGCCCGCTCGTCGATCAACCGCCTCTATGCCGTGGGCGAGTGCTCCTGCACCGGTCTGCACGGCGGTAACCGGCTGGCATCCAACTCGCTCATCGAGGCCGTAGTCTATGCCGATGCGGCTGCCAAACACAGCCTCAAGGTCATCGACAACTACTCCTATCAAGAGAATATCCCCGAGTGGAACGACGAGGGGACCGTAGAGCCCGAAGAGATGGTGCTCATCACCCAAAGTGTCAAGGAGGTGGGCCAGATCATGAGTACCTATGTAGGTATCGTCCGCTCCAACCTGCGCCTCAAACGGGCCTGGGACCGTCTCGACATCCTCTACGAAGAGACCGAAAGCCTCTTCAAGCGCAGCAAGGCTTCGAAAGAGATTTGCGAGCTGCGCAACATGATCAACACCGGTTATCTGGTGATGCGTCAGGCCATGGACCGCAAGGAGAGCCGAGGATTGCACTACACCATCGACTACCCGCACCCCGACACCACACCGCACAAGTAACCGGTCGAAAACACGACTGTCGACCCACGCGTAGTACCGCATTGCTTATATCAACGGGGCTGTGTAGAAATGATTCGTTTTTCCCACAGCCCCTTGTTGTCGATAGCATGCACCATGCCGCCCGGGAAAAATAGAACTAAAAAACCAATATATTGTTATGAAAAATCGTATCATCCCCGTTGCCATAGCGACAATAGCGATGACAACCTTTTCAAATTGTAATCAAGTGAAGAAAATAGAACATCTGCCCTACCCCGAAACCGAGCGCGGCAACGTGACCGACAACTACTTCGGCACCGAGGTGGCCGACCCGTACCGCTGGCTCGAGGACGACCGCTCCGAAGCGACGGCCGCCTGGGTAAAAGCCGAAAACGAAGTGACCTTCGACTACCTGTCGAAGATTCCCTTCCGCCAGGCCATCAAAGAGCGACTGACCGAGCTGTGGAACTACCCCAAAGAGAGTGCCCCCACGAAAAAGGGCGACTGGCTTTACTTCTCGCGCAACGACGGTTTGCAAAATCAAGACATCATCTACCGGCAGGCCAACCCCGAAGCCGAAGCCGAGGTATTCCTCGACCCCAACCAACTCTCCGACGACGGAACGGTAGCCCTGGCTTCCACCTCGTTCTCGAAAGACGGCAAATACTTTGCCTTCGCTACGGCTGCATCGGGCTCGGACTGGGTCGAGATACACGTCATGGAGACCGAGGGTAAACGTCTGCTCGACGACTGCATCGAGTGGGCCAAATTCTCGGGAGCCACCTGGAGCCCCGACAGCAAAGGCTTCTATTACAGCCGATACGACGAACCCAAAGAGGGCGTGTTTACCTCCAAGAACGAATATCAAAAGGTCTATTATCACCAAGTAGGCACTCCCCAAAGCGCCGACCGCCTCGTCTATACCGACCCCCAGCATCCGCTGCGATACTTCTCGGCCTGGGAGAGCGACGACAGCCGCTGGGTATTCGTCCTTTCGTCCGAGGGTACATCGGGTAGCGAGATTCTCTACAAACGCAAGGGCGACTCCTCCTTCCAGGTTCTGCTCAAGGGCTTCGACTACGATTACAGCCCCGTCGAGTGCCAGGACGACCAGCTCTACGTCATGAGCAACGAAGGGGCCGAGAACTACCACCTCATCAAAATCGACCTCAACGACCCCACAAAACGCCAGGTAGTCATCGCCGAAAAGGAGAATCTGCTCGAGAGTGTCAGCTCGGCCGGTGGCTGCCTGATGGCCATCTACCTCGAGGATGCGCAAAACAAGGCCTATCAATACGGTCTGGACGGCAAGCTCATCCGCGAAATAGAACTGCCGGGTATAGGCACAGTCGAAGGCTTCAACGGCGAAAAGGAGGATACCGAACTCTACTACTCGATTACCACCTTCACGGCCCCGGCCACCATCTACTCGTTCAATCTCGAGAGCGGCAAGTCTACCCTCTACTTCCGTCCCGAAGTGGCCTTCAACTCCGACGACTTCACCACCGAACAGATATTCTTCACCAGCAAGGACGGCACACGCGTGCCCATGTTTGTCTCGCACAAGAAAGGGATGAAGCTCAACGGCAACAACCCCTGCTACCTCTACGGTTACGGCGGTTTCCAGATTAACCTCACCCCCTCTTTCAGCCCTTCGTCGATCATGTTCATGGAGCAGGGCGGCGTGTATGTCTTCGTCACGCTGCGCGGCGGACTCGAATATGGCGAGAAATGGCACCGGGCCGGCATGCTCGAGAACAAGCAGAACGTATTCGACGACTTCATCTCGGCAGCCCAATACCTGATAGACAACCGATACACCTCGTCGAAAAAACTGGCCATTGCCGGCGGCTCGAACGGCGGTCTGCTGGTAGGTGCCTGCGAGGTTCAGCGGCCCGACCTCTTTGCCGTGTGTCTACCCAGCGTGGGTGTTATGGACATGCTCCGCTACCACAAGTTCACCATCGGTTGGGGTTGGGTAGTCGAGTATGGCTCGAGCGACAACCAGGAGCAGTTTGAATACCTCTACAAATATTCGCCGCTGCACAACATCAAGAAGGGCGAGAAGTACCCCGCCACCCTCATCACCACGGCCGACCACGACGACCGGGTAGTGCCGGCCCACTCGTTCAAGTTTGCGGCTCAGATGCAATATGCCCAGTCGGGCAACGCCCCCATACTCATACGCATCGAAACCAACGCCGGGCACGGTGCCGGCAAGCCTACCTCGAAACGTATCGACGAGGCTACCGACTGCTACGCCTTCCTGTTCCAGAATACAAATACTCCCTATATTCCTGTCAATCAGAAGAAATAGAGCGGATACCCCTCCTGAGAAAAGAGTTCGTCCCCCAGCCGGGGGCGGACTCTTTTGCGTTTCCACACACCCCCGAAACAAATTTATAGCCAACTCTACCCCTACTTTCCCGAACCATTTCTCTCCCCGGTTGTTCTTACCATACAAAAAGCAATCTGCCATGATGAAATCGATTCAAGGAACCCAGACCGAACAGAACCTGCTCAAAGCCTTTGCCGGCGAGTCGCAGGCCCGTAACCGCTACACCCTCTTTGCCCGGAAGGCGCAGGAGGAAGGATATGAACAAATCAGAGCCGTCTTTGCCGAAACGGCCGAACAGGAGCTGGCCCACGCCACCCGCTTCTTCAATTTCCTGCAAGGGGGCATGGTCTCCATCACCGCCGAGTATCCGGCCGGACGCGTAGGCACCACGGCCGAAAATCTGCTCGAAGCCGCCGAGGGCGAGCGCCTCGAATGGAGCGACCTCTACAACAACTTCGGACAGGTGGCTGCCGACGAAGGATTCAAAGATGTGGCCACGGCCTTCAAGATGGTCGCCCAAGTCGAGAACTTCCACGAGTGGCGCTACCGCAAACTGCTCGAACGGCTCCACGACGACACCCTCTTCAAACGCGAGACTCCTATTCGCTGGCAATGCCGCAACTGCGGCTACATCTACGAAGGTACCGTGGCCCCCGCCCGATGCCCGGCCTGTCTCGAACCGCGCGCCTTCTTCGAGCCCGCCCGCGAAAACTATTGAACAAAACTATCTATCTTTTCATACGACCCAGCCCGTGGTTTGCGACTCCCCGTCGCCGCCACGGGTCTCTTTTTTGTAGCCCCTCAAGCCGTTACCCGAGTCCCCCTCGCCTACGGCTTCATGGCCGAGCGGGCGAGCAACTTGTGCCCGATGCGGCAATAGAGACACTTGTGTGCCTGGCAATATTCGTTGTTCAGCTGTATCACGGCCTGGCTCTCGAGCGCACTGTTGACCCCCACCCCCATTGAGGCGAAACGGCGCACAATCGAGTTCTTCTCGGGACGCAACGACTCGAGCAACGCCAGGGCCCGGTCGGTCATCGCCTCGTTACCGGTCGATACCCCACAGGCATAGAGCAGCGGGGCCACGGCGTTGATGAGCACGATGTCGATCGCACTCTCGCCCAGCACCGCACTCGACTCGGGCGAGGCATGCCCGAAGAGGTAGTGTGTAGTCCAATAACCCGACAGCTCGACCTTGAAGATAGCCCGCAGCGCCTCGTCGCTGTCGGCCTCGCAGATGCGCGAAAAGAGGTTGAATCCCCGGTGTATATACTGGGCCAGCATGGTAATGCGCCGGTGGGGAAAGTTGGCCGGCCGCAGCCTGAAGAACTTCCAGCTGTCGGGGTTGATGGGCGTGAGCCCGAACTTGTTTCGCAAGAAGGCATACTCACCCGTCAACCGCGTATAGTAGTCGTCGCCCGCATGCTCCCCCTCGACCAACAGTCCCGCCTGCCCGAAGAGGAAAGCCTCGACCTGCGCCAGCGAGTCGGCATGCTTCTGCATGAAACGCAGCGGCAGACTGCGGGCCAACCGCTCGAAGGCGTCGCCGTTGATGCCGAACCCCAGGCTGCGCGATACCGCCACGTAGCACACCTCTTCCCAACTACCCCGATAGAGCTCGAGCCAGTCGTGCAGACGCTGCGCCTTGGCCTGCAACCTCTCCACGGCCAGCGACGAAATCCAGTCGGCCAGCAACACCGGATCGAAATCGCCGATGTACCGGGCACACGACTGGCTGGGCGAATGGGCCACCAGCGATTCGTAATCGGCCCGGAACGTGGGCGAACACGACAGCACCAGCGTGGGAATCTCCTCGCCGTCGGTGCGGTAGACCGGGGTATCGGCCACCTCGACCACATGCAGCACCACCGAGTCGTAGGCCGGGTCGAGGTGATGGTTGTGCCGCCGCCAGTCCGAAGCCCGCCGGTGAATTTCCACGTTACCGGCCCAGACGTAACCGTCGATTCCAATTTTGGCATTGAAAAAATCGGGGCCCGAGTCGGTATTCAACCGCCCCACGTCGATTACCCGCACCTTGCGGCCGTCGACCGTCGTCAGTCGCGACGGGTCGAAGAGCCGGTGCTGCCACACATATTGCATGAGTTTTTCCATACGAGCAAGCTGTTTGCGTGTTTTTCATCTTTTCCGTCCATTCCCCTACCCGGGAAAAAGGGAGAAAACGACAGAGATAACTCCCGAAAACGGTGTTTTTATTCGCCTCGGCGCTCACCATTCTCTATCTTTTACTATCTTTGTCTCTGCATATATGCAAATTAAATGAACCTTATTGAATAAACCGGTATAAACCGAGATGTTTTGTAACAGAAGTTCGATATGAAAATAGCGCTTATTGGATACGGAAAAATGGGACATGCCATCGAAGAGATAGCTCTGTCTCGCGGACACGAAATTGTGTGTCGCATCGATAAAGACAACCAGGACGATTTTGATTCACCCCAGTTCAAGAGTGCCGACGTGGCCATCGAGTTCACCGCTCCCACCGTGGCACTGGGCAACTACCGCCGGGCCTTTGCCGCCGGTGTTCCCGTGGTATCGGGTACGACGGGCTGGCTCGAGCATCTGCCCGAAGTGAAAGAGGCCTGCGAGAAGGGTCAGACCTTTTTCTACGCCTCCAACTTCAGCCTGGGCGTGAACATCTTCTTTGCCGTGAACAAATACCTGGCCGGCATCATGAACCACTTCCCGCAATACGAAGTGAGCCTCGAAGAGATTCACCACGTGCACAAGCTCGACCACCCCAGCGGCACCGCCATCACGCTGGCCGAAGATATTATCGGCCAACTCGACTCGAAGCATTCGTGGACCGAGGCCCAGCCTGCCCCGGCCGACGCCATTCCCGTCGTAGCCCGTCGCGAAGGCGAGGTGCCCGGCACCCATATCATCACCTACGACAGCGAGGTCGATACCATCCGCATCTCTCACGAGGCCAAGAGCCGCAAAGGATTTGCCCTAGGAGCCGTCGTTGCCGCCGAGTTTACGGTGGGCAAGAAAGGTTTCCTCACCATGCAAGACCTCTTCTCGTTCCTCAAATAATCCCCTGTCATGGATCAAAACACCGCTTCGAAATACAGCCTCGCCGAACGGCTGAAACGGGTCAAAAAGACCCGCTGGATACGATTCTCGATCGTAGCCCTCATCTACATCGCCTGGACCATCTGGCTCAACAACTACTACGTGCTGTTCGGCCTCCTGCTCCTCATCGACATCTACCTCACCCAGTATATCCCCTGGGGCTGGTGGAAGACGAGCAAAAACCGCGCCGTGCGCACCGTCATGGAGTGGGTCGATGCCATTGTCTACGCCCTGGTGCTGGTCTACTTCATCTTCATCTTCATCTTCCAGAACTACCAGATACCCTCCTCGTCGCTCGAGAAGTCGATGCTGGTGGGCGACTATCTGCTGGTGAGCAAGATGAGCTACGGTCCGCGGGTACCCAACACCCCGCTGCACTTCCCCTTGGCCCAGCACACCCTGCCCATACTCAATACGAAATCGTATATCGAGTGGCCCCAGTGGCCCTACCACCGGCTCAAGGGCTTCGGTAAGGTGGAGCGCAACGACATCGTGGTCTTCAACTTCCCGGCCGGCGATACTGTGGCTACCAAACAGCCCAACTCCGACTACTACACCCTCTGTTTCTACGACGGACGCGAAGCGGTGAACCGCAACAAGGCACTCTATGGCGACATCATCTACCGTCCCGTAGACCGTCGCGAGAACTATGTGAAGCGCTGCGTGGGATTGCCCGGCGATACCTTCAGCATCGTGAAGAACGACATCTACATCGACGGCGTCAAGCAGCCGCGCCCCAAACACATGCAGCTCAACTACCTGGTGAAAACCAACGGCCGCTACCTGGCCAACAGCGATTTCGAGAAGTGGGGCATCAGTGTCGACGACCGCATCCCCCTCGACATCTCGAGTGAAAACGCCCGCAAAAACCTGGCCAGTTGGGGCATCACCCCCAACCCCGACGGCAGCATGAACCCCGTCTATGAACTCCCCCTCACGCAGGCCATGATTGCCCAGATGCGCAAGGACCCGTCCATCGAGCAGATAGTCGAAGAACCCGGATTCCTGGGCGGACAGACCTACCCGCTGGTGACCTCGAACACCTGGACCCGCTCGGACTACGGCCCCGTGTGGATTCCCAAGAAGGGAGCCACCCTCAAGCTCACCCTCGAAAACCTGCCCATCTACGAGCGACCCATCACCGCCTACGAGCACAACGACCTGCAAGTGAAGGATGGCAAAATCTATATCAACGGGCAGGAGACCGACTCCTACACCTTCAAGATGGACTACTACATGATGCTGGGAGACAACCGCGACAAGTCGGCCGACAGCCGCTACTGGGGCTTCGTACCCGAAGACCACATCGTGGGCAAACCCATGTTTGTATTCCTCTCGCTCGACAAGGACAAAGGACTCTTCGACGGTAAGATTCGCTTCAACCGCATGTTCCGGTCGGTCGACAGCCTGGTCAACTAACAGATGATGAAACGAGAGACTATACGCACGATTCTGGTCACGGTAATTGTCATTATCGCGATTGTATGGTCTGTCCGCTTTTTCGTGGTCGAACCCTACCGCGTACCGCCCGGCCAGATGGAGAACAGCCTCTTGCCGGGTGACCGCCTGTGGGTCGACAAGTGGTCGTTCCGCTGGGGCCATCGCACCCCTGCGCGCCGCGACCTGCTGGTCTTCACACTGCCCTCGCTACACCAGCCGCAGAGTGCCGGCGACGAGGTGGCCATGGCCCGCTGCATAGGTCTGCCCGGCGACACCATTCGCAGCACCGGCAACCTCCTGTTTATCAACCGTAAGGCGGTAGCCCAACCCCCGCTCATTCTCGAGGCTTACCTCTCGCCCGACTCGATGCGCAACGACGTGAACCGCACCTTGCGCCAAAACAAGGCGCAATTTGTCGAGCAGGGAAAGGTGGGCAGTGACCGGCTGCTCTTCCTCTCGCGCTACGACTACGACAAGGTACGCAAGCAGCTTGCGCCCGATTCGCTGCTCTATCCCGTATTCCTCAACCGCGACAGCTACGAAATCACACTCCCCCGAAAAGGGAAAAACATACGAGTCACCCCGCAGAATGCCGAGATGCTGGCCTACCTCCTCACCCAATACGAAAACTGTCCCGTGACCTGTCGAGAGGGCAAAATCTACCACGGCGACCGGATTGTCACCCAGTGCCGGCTCTCGCAAGACTACTATTGGGTCATCGGCGACAACCGCGCCGGCATGGCCGACTCGCGCACCTTCGGCCCCCTGCCCCACTCCCTGCTCATGGGCAAAGGGCTGTGGATAGGCTACTCGCGCGACCCCGAAAAGCCCTTCTGGCAATCGTTCCGTACCGACCGTTTCTTCACCCGACCGCTATGACCACCGCCTACCTCTCTACCGCCTACTTTGCCCCGGTGTCGTACTACATGGCCCTGCTTGCCTACAACCGCATCGTGATTGAACAGTGGTGCAACTACACCAAGCAGACCTACCGCAACCGATGCCACATAGCCGGTGCCAACGGTATGCTGTCGCTCTCGGTGCCGGTAGTCAAGCCCGATACCCTCAAGTGCCCCACCCGCGACATCCGCATCTCCGACCACGGGGAGTGGCGTCACCTGCACTGGAACGCCATCGCCTCGGCCTACGGCTCGTCGCCCTTCTTCGAGTATTACCAGGACGATATTCGCCCCTTCTTCGAGAAGCGATACACCTTTCTGCTCGACTTCAACGAAGCCATCCGACAGACCCTCTGCGAACTCATCGGCTTGGAACCGCACGTTGAATACACCGACCAGTATGCCCAACCCGCCCCTGGCGAAGCAGACCTGCGCGAAGCCATACACCCCAAACGAAATATTGCCGAGACTATCCCCTCGATGCACCTCAAACCCTACTACCAGGTGTTTGCCCCCAAATATGGTTTCCTGCCCGACCTGAGCATACTCGACCTCTTGATGAATATGGGACCCGAGTCGATTCTTATCCTCAAAGAATCATAAGAATTGTCCCTTTAAGAGTTCTTTATCGGCTATATTTCTTATCTTTGCTCCCAAATACAAAATAGGCTGCTCTCCAGTGCGATATTCTTGTGCGAACCTCAATCTGCCGACAGCGCTATCTTGGCTCCATCAAATAGTTAACATTGCACATGAGCAGCTATAAATATGCCGAAAATCTGAAAGAGACGGTCAAGAAACTGTCCGATTTCCTTTCGCTCGAAGAGTTGCACCACCAGAGTTGCAAGGGAGAGATGCTCCCCTCGGGACAACAACTGCAAGAAATCATCGCGCTCTGTCGCTCGCTCATCTTCCCCGGTTTCTACGGTTCGCCCGATGTGAGCGACAAAAACCTGCTCTACCACACCGGAATCAACACCGAAAAACTGTTCGACCTGCTGGTGAGTCAAATCTCGGCCGGACTCCTGTTTGTGACCGACGACCCCCTTATCCATTACGACCCGAAACAACTCGAAGGGGTAGCCGAACAGAAGGCGGTCAACTTCATATCCTATCTGCCCGAGATGCGGCGCATACTCTCGACCGACGTCACCGCCATGTACAACGGCGACCCGGCCGCACAGAGCAAGGCCGAGGTCATCCTGTGCTACCCGGCCATACGGGCCATCGCCAACTATCGCATCGCCCACAAACTGCTCGAACTGGGAGTCCCCCTCATACCCCGCATCATCACCGAGATGGCTCACTCCGAGACGGGTATCGACATACACCCCGCCGCCACCATAGGCGAATACTTTGCCATCGACCACGGCACGGGTGTCGTCATCGGAGCCACCTCGATTATCGGCAACCGGGTGAAACTCTACCAGGGTGTCACGCTGGGGGCCCGCAGCTTCCCGCTCGACGAGAACAACAATCCCATCAAGGGAATCGCCCGCCACCCCATCATCGAAGACGATGTAATCATCTACTCCAACGCCACCATTCTGGGCCGAATCACCATCGGCAAGGGGGCTGTCATAGGCGGTAACATCTGGGTGACCGAGAATGTGGCCCCCGGCGAACGCCTCGTACAGGCCAAAGCAAAACAGTAAAAAACCAAACAATATACACGCGTCGTGAATACCGAAAAATTTGAAATCGTAGCAAAAACTTTCCAGGGGCTCGAAGATGTCCTGGCCGAAGAGATCAGACAGCTCGGCGGCGAAAACGTGGAAACGGGCCGGAGAATGGTCTCTTTCACAGGAGACAAAGCCCTGCTCTACAAAGCCAATCTGGCCTGCCGAACGGCTCTGAGAATACTCAAACCCATCTATAAGTTCGAAGCCTCGGACCCCGACGAAGTCTACGAAAAGATGAAGGCTTTCCCCTGGGAGACACTGCTCTCGCCCGAGACCACCTTCTCGATCGACTCCGTCACCAACTCCGACAGTTTCAGACACTCCAAATTCGTCACCTACCGCGCCAAAGATGCCATTGCCGACTACTTCATGGAGAAGAACGGCAAACGCCCATCGGTACGCCTCAACGGGGCCGAGGTGGTGCTCAACCTGCACATCTCGCACATGAGCTGCACCCTCTCGCTCGACAGTTCGGGCGAATCGCTCCACAAGCGTGGTTACCGCGTGGGACAAACCGAGGCTCCCATCAACGAGGTACTGGCTGCCGGCATGATTCTCAAGACCAGTTGGCACGGCGAGAAAGACCTCATCGACCCCATGTGCGGCTCGGGTACCATCCTCATCGAAGCCGCCCTCATCGCCACCAACACCTATCCCGGCATCTTCCGCAAGAACTTCGCCTTTGAGCGGTGGAAAGATTTCGACGAAGAACTCTTCGAATCGCTCTACAACGACGACAGCCACGAACGCGAATTTACCCACCGCATATACGGCAGCGACATCTCGCCGCGAGCCATCGACATCGCTACCCAAAACATAAAAAGTGCCGGCGTAGCCAAATACATCGACCTCAAAATCATGTCTATACAACGGTACGAAACAGCTCCGTCGCCCGAGGGAATCCTCATCACCAACCCGCCCTACGGCGAGCGCATCTCGTCGAGCGACCTGCTGGGTCTCTACGAGTCGATAGGCAACCGGCTGAAACATGTATTCAAGGGGTACGATGCCTGGATTATCAGCTACCACAAAGAGTGTTTCGACCGCATCGGTCTGAAACCTTCGGTGAAGATAGAGCTGATGAACGGGGCCCTCGAATGCGAATACCGCAAATACGAGATTTTCGACGGCCGCTACAAGGAGTTCAAAGGCGAAGGTCACAACCTCGACAAGCGCCACGACTCGCCCCGCCGCTCGGGGCCGCGCGACCAGTCGACCTTCGGCCGGCGAAAGAGCTACGGCCACCGCGACGAACGCCCCGAACGAAGCGAACGATTTGAACGCGGTGAGCGAGGCGAACGTCCGGAACGTCCCTTCCGCCCGGCACGCCCCCAAGGGAAACCTTTCGAGCATCGCGACCGCGACCGGTTCAAACCCGAAGGCGAACGACCCAAGCGGCTGCACGGCGACGAGGCTTTCCAGAAGTTCGTCACCTTCAAGCGCCCCTCGATCAAACCCAACGACGAGGATACGAAACCTCGCACCGACGAAACCGACACCTCAAAATAAACCCTAAATAACGACTATCATGAACATATTGCTCTTAGGTTCGGGCGGCCGCGAATGCGCCTTGGCCTGGAAACTGAAACAGAGTCCCAAAACCGACCGCCTCTTCATCGCTCCCGGTAATGCCGGGACCGCCGCTATCGGCACCAACGTAGAAATATCGGCCACCGACTTCGACGCCCTCGGCCGCTTTGCCGTGGAAAACCACATCGACATGGTGGTGGTAGGCCCCGAAGACCCGTTGGTAAAAGGTATATACGACTATTTCGTCGCACACGACGAACTGAAACATATCCCCGTCATCGGCCCGTCGAAAGAGGGTGCCCGCCTCGAGGGCAGCAAGGAGTTTGCCAAGGGCTTCATGATGCGCCACCACATCCCTACCGCCCGCTATCAGAGCTTCACGAGCGAAAACATCGAAGCCGCATACGCTTTCCTCGAGACGCTCAAGGCCCCCTACGTACTCAAGGCCG
The DNA here is from genome assembly GCF_946496565.1 of uncultured Barnesiella sp. NCBI lineage: Bacteria > Pseudomonadati > Bacteroidota > Bacteroidia > Bacteroidales > Barnesiellaceae > Barnesiella > uncultured Barnesiella sp. Next base: position 72,812 of record NZ_CAMMHD010000012.1, on the reverse strand, counting down.
ACGGTCTGGCAGCCGGTAAGGGCGTGCTCATCATCGACAACCTGCAAGAGGCCAAGGAGGAGCTGAAACAGATGCTCGACGGGATGTTTGGCAGTGCCAGCAAAACCGTGGTTATCGAAGAGTTTCTCTCGGGTATCGAGTGCTCGGTATTCGTACTCACCGACGGCAACGACTACCGCATACTGCCCGTAGCCAAAGACTACAAACGCATAGGCGAAGGCGATACCGGCCTCAACACCGGCGGTATGGGTGCCGTTTCGCCCGTACCTTTTGCCAATGCCGACTTTATGAAAAAGGTCGAAGAGCGCATCGTGAAACCCACCATCGAGGGGCTGAAAGAGGAGAAAATCACCTACAAGGGTTTCATCTTCCTGGGCCTCATCAACGTAGGCGGCGAACCCATGGTCATCGAGTACAACGTGCGTATGGGCGACCCCGAAACCGAAGTGGTGATGCTGCGCATCCAGTCCGACCTGGTAGACCTGCTCGAAGGGGTGGCTCAGGGCAATCTGTGCGACCGGGAGCTCGTCGAGGATCCTCGCTGTGCCGTTACCGTCATGCTGGTATCGGGCGGCTATCCCGGACACTACGAGAAAGGCAAGGAGATTACGGGTCTCGACCGGGTGACCGACAGTATCCCCTTCCATGCCGGTACAGCCTTCAAAGAGGGCAAGATTGTAACCAACGGCGGACGTGTCATCGCCCTCAGCTCCTACGGGGCTACCAAGGAGGAGGCTCTCGCCAACTCGTTCAAGAGTGCCCAAGCGGTCTCCTTCGAAGGGAAATATTTCCGTTCCGACATAGGAGCCGACCTCTGAAATCATGAATCTGAAGCTATTCATAAGCGGTAAATACACATCGGTCTGGTGGATTATCCTCTATCTGACCGGTGTTTATCTTACCGGGCGGTTGACTACACTACCGATGGTCGAATCGCACGGCGGATTGCTCTGGCCCGGAGCCGGACAATGGCTTGCCCCTGCGCTGCTCAACCGGGTCGTAAACTGCCTGCTCGTCCTGTTGTGCGGAGTCTTGCTGCTGCGTATCAACAACCGCTTCTCCCTTATTCAGAAGCATACCCTGCTGCCCTTTCTCTTCTTCCTGTTGCTCGAGCTCGCCTCCCCCGCCCTCTCCCTGTTGGGCGACGGAACGGTCACGACCGTGATATTGCTCTTGCTGCTCGTTCTCTTTTTCCAATCCTACCAATCCGACAGAGCACAACCCGCTTTTCTCATCTTCGGAGCCCTGGCATTGGGTACCCTCTTCTGTACCCGGTTCGCCTACTTTGTACCACTCTTTCTCATAGGTTTTTCGCAAATCAGATACCTGTCGGTAAAGTCGCTGTCGGGAGCCCTCATCGGGTTCATCACCCCCTTCTGGTTTATTGTGGGCATAGACCTGATACCCTTCTCGCAACTGACGTTGCTGCTACCCGACTTCACCCCCGCCCTGCCCGCGAGTCTGCCTTATGACCATCCACAATTCTGGATTGTTGTTTTAACGGCTCTTCTGGGACTTTTCTCAGGTACGACCATGCTCTATACCTCTTTCAACGAGAAACGCCAAATACGGGCCTATAATGGCTTTGTAAACCTGCTTTCGGTTTATACGGCACTCCTGCTCATACTCGATTACACGCATTACGCCTATTATCTGCCCGTGCTCAATGCGGCAGTCTCCATGCAGGCGGCCTTCTTCTTTACCAACAACGGCAACCGCAAACCGGGCGTAATTCTGTTTTACCTTATACTCACCCTTTACATAGCTCTGTTTATATGGAATTTATTGCCAGCCTAAGCGAATGGGGATATTTAGGACTCTTTATTGCCGCCTTCCTGGCCGGCAGCATCATACCATTCAGTTCCGAAGTGGTTCTGGGAGTCCTGCTGGTCGCCGGATACGACCCGTGGGGATGTGTCATTTCGGCCACGCTGGGCAATTGGTTGGGCGGAGTCACTTGCTACTACATAGGCTACCTGGGAAAAACCGAGTGGATACACACCTACCTGAAGATGCCTGAAGAGAAACTGGCCAAGATGCAACATTTCCTCCAGGGCAAAGGTTCGCTATTCGGGTTCTTTGTCTTTATACCGGTCATAGGCGACATCATGATTGTGGCCCTCGGACTGATGCGGGCCAACCCCATAGGCACCCTGCTCTCGATGATGGCCGGCAAATTTTCGCGTTACTACCTCGTGATTATCGGGGTAAACTACTTGAAAGAGTGGTTTCCCAATCTGTTTTAATCGACTTGCCAACAGGCGTCGTCGTTCAATAAGAGCGTGATGGCCCGGCGTACCGACTGGAAGGCAAATCGGTCGGGGTGAATCTCGTCGCGCGAAAGCCAGAAACACGACTCCACATCGTCGTGTGCGGCCAGAGCCCCCGAATCGCCCTTGTATTTGCACAGAAAGAAGAGATCCATCGTATGCACGTCGAAACCCGAATAACGGTAAATGTTGGGAAAAGAGTACATGTAACGCATCTGGTCGGGGTACCACCCTATCTCCTCCGAAAGCTCCCGGGCCACAGCCTCCTCGACCGTCTCGCCGCACTCGGTAAATCCACCCGGCAAATCAAGCATCCCCTTCGACGGCTCAAAGGCCCGACGGCAAACCAACAGCCGCGACCGATTGTCCATCACAAAGGCTGCAACTGCCGCTTTGGGATTGATGTAGTAGACAAAGCCGCAATCTTCGCAACGCTTCGACGAAGCGTTGTTCTCTACAAACCGGTGCGAACCGCACCGGGGACAATATTGAAACAGATGAAGCGGGTGCATAATCTCCCTGTTTAGTTGACAACCAGTATTTTGGTAACCACTCCCGATTGACTGCCGCTTGCACTCGACGAGGCAAAGACCAGATAGACACCGGTTTTCACCCGCTTGCCGTTGCGGTCGCGACCGTCCCACGAAATTTGTCCACCGTTGGAATACCCTTGGAAAAAGAGGTTTCCGGCCGTGTCGGTTATCTTCACCAGACTGTTGTCCATCAATCCCGTTACCGAAATCCACCCCTCGTAATCGGGCCGTACCGGGTTGGGAAAAGCATAGACACTGCTGTAATCTTCGTTGCCCTGTACGGCATCGGAACGATAGGCGGCCAGACCGCTGGTCGTCCCCACATAGGCGATACCGGTCACCGGGTCGACCACTACCTCGGTCACAAAGTCCGACGGCAGCTTGCTGTTCTCGGTTGTAAAGTGCTCGAGCACCTCCGACCCATCGGCACTCACCACATAGAGCCCCGACTCGCGGGTACCTATCCACTTGCGGTTGGCACCGTCGATAAAAATGTCGGTAATGTTGATATTCTGCAACAGATAGTCGGCATTGTCGGTACCGTCGTTACGGGCTATCTTGATGCGGGTACAGCGGAAATTGTCACTAAAGACATTGTCGGGATTCGTAATGACGATAGGTCCCGACGAGGTTCCTATCCAAATCTGGCCGTTATGATCCTCGGCAATGCAATTGTAGTAGTTGGGGGTAAAGGTCTTGTTGTCCTGGTCGATAAACGAAACCAACTTTCGAGTCCGGTCATCGGCTGTTGTATTGTAGGTACCCTTATCGTCGAAAGCAAAAACCCAACCCGGCCAATCGCCATAGATGACCCACTTGGGGGTAGAACGCTTGGGTATAAGCAACTTGGCATATTTGTTATTCACAATATCGGAATACTTGAACTGATACCAATCACTCACCTTGAGTTGGTCGGTACTGAGCGACAGTTTCGACTTGGGCAGCATGCACACACCCACATCGCCGGTATGAGCCACCCACAAGTTACCCTCCTGGTCAAAGGTCACCACAGGCACACTCAATGCCCAATCCATATACTTCGTAAACGGAGAGTTTTCGGTCGTATAATGGCCTACACACTCGAAGTTCGTAAACTTGTATATGCCCTCGAACCAGGTACCTATGTAGAAAGTATTGGGATCATCGGGATCGAATGCCATGTTGTAGCTCGAGTATAACGTAGCGGCATGCTTGTCATTGACCAGTGGTAATTCACCAAAATCGATGGCGGTCCAATTGTTTTGATCCAACACGCTCATGCGAGTCTTCGCATACTGGTCTTCGGTTCCCCGACGAGGCCCCGAGTTGCTCACATACAACTTGTTGTCGTTTATAACCAGGTTCCAGGGATCGGCTACATTCGACACATTGGGCATAAAAGGCTCTTTCAACATGGTCACCTGGTCATTTTCCATCTTGAAATGGCACAAGCCATATTCACCCAAAGCCCATATAGACTGATCCTTTTCATACGACGAGGTCACTACATCTGTCAGATACTTTGACTTATCATAAAAAATATAGGATTGATCATATTGAATGCCGTTATCCAAATTGCTCGTACTTACAAAAAATACATAGCTATCATTGGATACCATACAGGTCTCATAATATTTTTGTAAATATTTAGCACCTATCGACAATGTATGTAAGAGAGTCGTCAAATCTGATATTTTGTAGGTATAAATTGTTCCATTTTGAATGAAAAGCAAATACTCATCATTCATCTGCATCATGGCCGATGTCTCTACTGTTGACGCATAAAGAGTGTTCCATTGAGTCAAATTGTACTTAAGCACACTATCCTTATTCAGGTAAAAGATGCCGGCGTCATAAGCGATAAACCAGTATTTGTCACATACTTCTATCAGATTTATCTTCTCCCCGTAGTTGTACGACTCGCTCACCTCATACTTCTCGTCGTTGAGTACAACAATACCGAAGTCGGTAGCCAAGTAGATGCGGTTGCCGTAAAATTTCACGTCGTTGACACTCTTCGACGAGGTCATAATGGCATTCTTTATATCGGGGATATTGTACACCTTGCCGTTGTCGTAGAGAATATCGATATTCGAGTTGGCATATACCACCACCAGATAGTTCTTATCGTAGTTGTAATAGATATTTGCCACATCTATATCGTTCAACAGGTTGTTCTTGTTGTAGGACTCTATCTCCTCGGTCTCCTTGTCGAAGCAGAAAAGCGAAATGCCCGACACGTAATAGACCCGGTCGCCGGTATCTATCACCTTCACGGGATCGCCCATCGACGAGTAGATCTGCCAGCTACCCACAGCCAACTGCGCCCGCGTCAAAAACGCAAACGACAATACGATGAAACCTATTAAAGCCGATATTCTCCTTGACATATCAAACGATTATAATGTATTCAAAAATTCCGACAACCTCTTCACGGCCCGAGCCCGATGGCTGATCTTGTTTTTCTGCTCCTCACCCATCTGGGCAAAAGTCTCATCGTGTCCTTCGGGTACAAATACCGAATCGTATCCAAACCCCGACGAACCCCTGCGTTCGTCGATGATACTTCCATCTATCTCGCCATAGAACAGATGTTCCTCACCCCCCAGAATCAAGGCTATGCAGGTAATGAAACTGGCTCTTCTATCCATCCGGTTTTCCAGATTGGCCAGCAGTTTGTCTATATTTTTCTCCGAGTCGGCAGGCTCGCCGGCATACCGGGCCGAGTATACACCGGGCTCGCCGTTGAGTGCTACCACCTGCAAACCGGTATCGTCGGCAAAGCAGTCGTAACCATATTTCTCCTTCACATAACGGGCCTTTTGCAAGGCGTTTCCTTCAAACGTATCGGCTGTTTCGGGTATGTCGTCGTGACAGCCTATGTCGTTCAAGCTGAGAATCTCTATCTTATCACCGACAATAGCCGAGATTTCTTCCAACTTGTGTTTATTATTCGTGGCAAAAACCAGTTTCATAATCAAAACCTTTTTTGTAAAAATAAGAATGCAGTCAAATTTCCGTTTCTAAAAATTCAACTGCCCTCCCCTGTTTATGTATAACGATAAATATCTCTTTTTATTTTAGATACCTATCTGTTGGGAGAATATCTGTCTCTCCCTGTTTTCCCGATATGTTGTATATTTCCTGAATCAAGTCTTTATCTTGTCGAATCCCTCGCCGTAAACACCAACGACATTCGATTGCGAGATGAAGGCCTTGGGGTCTATCGACTTGATCAACCGGAATATCTTCACCGACTCGTTACGTTTGGCCAGAATCATCAGCACCTTCTTGGGCTGTTTGGAGTACCATCCCATGCCATCAAGCACGGTTACACCCCGATGTATATCCTGGTTGACATGCGTAGCTATCTCTTCGTACTTGTCCGACAAAATCAGTATCTGTACCGACTGGCGCTTGCCGTTGATAACCATATCCATCGTGTAGCTCATCACACCCATCACCACATAACCGAAAATCATCTTCTCTATGCTGTGGAACAGCACGTACGAGCTGGCAATGATCAGGAAGTCGATATACATCATCATCTTGGCAAACGAGATGTTTTTGTACTTGTTGACGATGGCGGCGATAATATCGGTTCCGCCCGTACTGCCGTTCGATACAAATACCAGACCTACTCCCAAACCGCACAAAATACCACCGATGATGGCCGACATGAAGGGCTGCTCCTCGACCAGAGAGTGAGGTATGAACTCGGGCAGTATTCCCAGAAAGAACGAACACATGAACACACTGAAAATCGTGCGTACAAAAAACTTAAGTCCCAATACCTTGATAGCTGCCAACAACAGAACCACGTTGATGGTAAAATACGACACCGATACCGGTATCTTCGTTCCATAATAGATTAAGGCTGCAATACCGGTCACACCGCCGGTAGTAATTTCGTTGGGCAGCAAAAATCCAACCCAACCCAGCGCATACAGCAACAAGCCGAATATGATGACCATATAGTCTTTTACGGCATACAATACACTGTTAAAAGGCAATCGCATATTACTCTTTGTTTCTAAACTGTTTACTCCTTCTTATTATATTCTTGTATATCAAAAAAATATCCATGCCCACCACTCATGGCAAGCATGGATCAGGTATTTCATTATATCACAATATTGACAATCTTGTTGGGCACCACGATAATCTTCTTGGGGGTCTTACCCTCGAGCCATCGGGCCGACGATTCGTGGTTGAGAACAATCTGCTCTATCTCTTCGCGCGGTGTACCGGCCTTTATCTCGAGGCTGAAACGGGCCTTGCCGTTGAACGAGACGGCATACGTCACCACATCTTCCTTCAGATACTCTTCGTTCCACACGGGCCACTCGGCATCGCATACCGTCTGGTCGTGACCCAACTCGTGCCACAACTCTTCGCTAATGTGCGGGGCAAAAGGTGCCAACAGAATAATCACCTTTTCGAGCATCTGCTTATTGCGCGATTTCAGCGCCGTCAGTTCGTTTACACAAATCATAAAGGCACTGATCGAGGTGTTGTACGAGAAGTTCTCCACATCCCACGAAATCTTCTTGATGAGCTTGTGTACCGATTTCAACTCCTCTTTCGTAGGCTCGGCATCCTGCACGGCCAGCTTGTCGCCCTGATAGAAAAGGTTCCACAGTTTTTTCAAGAAGCGGTGTACACCGTCTATGCCGTTGGTATCCCACGGCTTGCTCTGCTCGATGGGGCCCAGGAACATTTCGTACAGACGCAACGTATCGGCTCCATATTTCTCGACAATATCGTCGGGATTGACGACGTTGAACATCGACTTAGACATCTTCTCTACGGCCCAACCGCAGATGTAGCGGCCGTCGTCTTCCAAGATAAACTCGGCCGTAGCAAACTCGGGACGCCATTTCTTGAATGCCTCTATGTCGAGTACATCGTTGCTCACGATGTTTACATCGACGTGAATGGGCGTCGTGTCGTACTCCTTGCGTTTGTTGAGCGTAACGAACGTATTGGTGTCCTTTATACGGTATACAAAGTTGGAACGCCCCTGTATCATACCCTGGTTGATAAGTTTCTTGAAAGGCTCATCCTCGCAAATCACCCCTTTGTCGAACAGGAACTTGTTCCAGAAACGGCTGTAAATAAGGTGACCCGTAGCGTGCTCGGTACCACCTATGTAGAGGTCGACATTGCGCCAATACTCGTTATTATCTTTCGATACCAGCGCCCTGTCGTTGTGGGGGTCCATATAGCGCAGATAGTAGGCCGACGAGCCGGCAAAACCGGGCATCGTGCACAACTCCAGCGGATAGTGGTCTTCGGTCTCCCAGTTCTTGGCTCGACCCAGCGGGGGTTCACCCGTCTCGGTAGGCAGGAACTTATCCACCTCGGGGAGTTTCAACGGCAGCTTGCTCTCGTCGAGCATATAGGGCATGCCCTCCTTGTAATATACCGGGAAGGGTTCACCCCAGTAACGCTGGCGGCTGAAGATGGCATCGCGCAAACGGTAGTTCACCTTTACACGGCCTATGCCTTTCTCTTTAATGAATTTCTTGGTAGCGGCAATGGCATCCTTTACCTCCATGCCGTTCAGGTCGAGACCGTTGCCACACGAGTTTATCATCTTGCCCTCCTTGGCATCGAAACTCTCTTCCGACACGTCGCACCCCTCGATCAAGGGAATGATAGGCAGGTCAAAATGCTTGGCAAAGGCGTAGTCGCGGCTATCGTGAGCCGGTACCGCCATGATGGCACCCGTACCGTAACCGGCCAATACATAGTCGCTCACGTAGATAGGAATATGTTTGTTGTTCAACGGGTTGATGGCATAGGCACCCGTAAACACACCCGTCACGCTGCGGTCCATCAGGCGCTCGCGTTCGGTGCGGTGTTTGATGCTCTCGAGGTATTTGTCGACAGCCTCTTTCTGCTCGGGAGTTACCACCTGTTGCACATACTCGCTTTCGGGAGCCAGTACCATGAAGGTAACCCCGAATACCGTATCGGCACGCGTCGTGAAGATGGTAAACTCTACGTCCGAGTCTACTACCTTGAACTGCATCTCGGCACCCTCCGAACGGCCTATCCAGTTCTTCTGCGTCTCTTTCAGCGAGTCGGTCCAGTCGAGTTTGTCGAGTCCGTCGAGCAGACGTTGGGCATAAGCCGATACCCGGAGGCACCATTGGCGCATCACCTTCTGCTCTACGGGATAGCCACCCCGTATCGATACTCCTTCGCTCACCTCGTCGTTGGCCAGCACCGTACCCAGTTTCGGACACCAGTTTACCATCGTGTCGCCCAGGTAAGCAATGCGGTAGTTCATCAGCGTCTCCTGCTGCTCCTTCTCGCTCTTGGCTTTCCACTCGTCGGCCGTGAACGAAAGCTCTTCGCTGCAGGCCGCATTCAACCCTTCGGTACCTTTCGTCTCGAAATGTTTTACCAGCTCTTCAATCGAACGGGCCTGTTGCCTGTCGTTGTCGTAGTAGCTGTTGAACATCTGTATGAAGGCCCACTGGGTCCACTTGTAATACTCGGGATCGCAGGTGCGAATCTCGCGGCTCCAGTCGTAGCAGAAACCAATCTTGTCCAACTGCTCACGATAGCGATTTATATTCTTCTCGGTCGTAATGGCCGGATGTTGTCCGGTCTGTATCGCATACTGTTCGGCCGGAAGTCCATAAGCATCGTAACCCATGGGGTGGAGCACGTTGAAACCTTTCAGCCGTTTGTAACGGGAATAGATGTCAGAAGCAATATATCCCAGCGGGTGACCTACGTGCAGACCTGCACCCGAAGGATAGGGGAACATGTCCAATACGTAGTATTTGGGTTTCTCCTTGTTTTCGGTAACCTGGTAGATGTGATGCTCTTTCCAGTACTTCTGCCACTTTTTCTCTATTTCTTTGAAATTGTATTCCATGATGAACAATATGTGATAGGTGATATTTTTTTAGTTACTCTTCTCTTAAATTCCCAGTGAAGCCGATATGTCGAGCATACGGCGTATGGGTTTGATGGCCTCCCGGGCTATGGCTTCGTCGATCGTGATTTCGGGCAACTCGTACTTGAGGGTATTGTACAGTTTCTTCATCGTGTTCAACCGCATGAAGTTGCACTCGCTGCAGCCGCAGGTACTGGCATCGTCGGGAGGGGCCGGAATGAACTCCTTGCCGGGGTTGCTCTTCTTCATCTCGTGCAGGATACCCGACTCGGTAGCTACGATAAAGCGTTTGCAGTCCGACTGGGTAGCAAAGCGCAACAAGGCGGCCGTCGAACCCACCTTGTCGGCCACAAGCAGAATGTCGCGTTTGCATTCGGGGTGGGCCAGCAGCAGGGCATCGGGATACTCCTTTTTCAACGCTACGATTTTCTCGAGCGAGAATTGCGAGTGCACGTGGCAGGCACCGTCCCACAGCAACATGTTCCGACCCGTGACGCTGTTGATATAGTTTCCCAGATTTTTGTCGGGACCGAAGATAATCTTCTCGTCGGCCGGGAAGCTCTCTACTATCTGTTTGGCGTTCGACGAAGTCACCACCACGTCGGTGTGTGCCTTTACGGCGGCCGAGGTGTTCACATACGAAATCACCTTGTAGCCGGGATGTTGTTTTACAAACTCGGCAAAGGCATCGGCCGGGCAACTGTCGGCCAGCGAACAACCGGCATTCAGGTCGGGGATGAGCACCTTTTTGTCGGGGCAGAGTATCTTGGCTGTCTCGCCCATGAAGTGCACGCCGCAAAGCACCAGTATCGACGCATCGGTCTTGGCGGCCCATTGGGCCAGCGCCAGCGAGTCGCCCACATAGTCGGCAATATCCTGTATATCGCCCGACTGGTAGTAGTGAGCCAGCACGACGGCATTCTTCTCACGCTTCATTTTCTCGATCTCGGCTACCATATCCACGCCTTCGGGAACAGGCATATCCACATAACCTTTGGAGATATTTACATCGAACATATATATTATTCCTTTTTTATTTTTTAATTTAAAATTCTTATTGTTGATGATAATAGGCTGTTGACAGTAAGGATAACTTCTTGTTAAAATAGTTGCTTTTTATCTTATCAACCTTCGGGGGTTACGTTATCCGCGTCTTGTCAACGTCATTATCTTGTTATAATGAGCCTATTAAATTCCTTATCAACTCCCTGTTTACAAACTGCAAAGTTAATAACTTTATTCTATTTGTATGATTGATAAATAGATATTTTGAGGTGGATATTTCAACTCACAACTGGTGCATATATTATTTGCATTTTTACGGAGAGGGGTAGTATAGAGGTAATTTTCTGATTTCAAAATTTTGTACCGCTTTTTAAGCCCTCATTTTATAACGGCTTATCCACACTTGTACACACGGTTATTAACGATGCTGTTTACAGGGTAGGAGACGGGTAAAAGAAATTGGCTTTGTCGGGTGTATGTATTATCTTTGTCGATGCTTGTAAAGAGAGTCGTTTATGAAGAAAAAGAGTATTTTCGACCTGCACCGGGTTTCGCAAGAGGAGTTTAAACATCTCGAAAAGATACCGTTAGTAGTTGTGCTGGACAACGTGCGCAGCCTCAACAACATCGGGTCGGTATTCCGTACGGCCGATGCCTTCAAGGTGGCCTGCATCTACCTTTGCGGAATCACCGCCACACCGCCGCACACCGATATACACAAGACCGCACTGGGGGCCGAGGATAGTGTCGACTGGATTTATGAGCAAGATACCTATACGGTTGTTGATAAGTTGTTGGCGGCCGGTTACGAGGTTTATGCCATCGAACAGGTGGAGGGGAGTATCAGTCTCAACGACATCGAGTTGGACAAGAACAAGCGATATGCCGTGGTGTTGGGCAACGAGGTAAAGGGGGTACAACAGTCGGTTGTCGACAAGTGTACGGGCAGCATCGAGATACCCCAGTTCGGTACCAAACATTCGTTGAACGTTTCGGTTACGGCCGGTCTGGTCATTTGGGATTTTTTCAAACAACTGGGGTTATAGCGAACCCTGTTCTACCAGAATGCAGATGCGCTCAATGGTCTTGTCTTTACCTTCGGGTTGCCAGTCGGTCTTGAGCGAGGCGCCGAACATCTTGCCGAAGAATTGCCAGAAGTTGGCCCTGAAGCTTCCCAGAAAAGCCTTTATCAACTCGTAGGACGATTGGTTACACTCTCTGTTTATCAGCTTGATAAGCATCTTGCCTTGCGACAAGGTAAACTTTTTCAACACCGGTTTATATTGTTGAAAAACCTCTTTCTCCATACGTTTCATGTGCTGCTCGCGAGCCTCGTCGTCGGGGAGAGTCTCCATATATTCATACGTCTCTATGAAGATATTGTAGATGAGTTTGGCATAGGGTAGGGTCTTTTTCACATCGCGTACGGTTTTCCAGTAAAATTTCTCCTCCTTTTTGTTTTTGAATTTTTCGGGGGGAAATACATAGAAGGTGCGTAGTCCTATCAACGCTACCGTATCGTTGTCGATAACTACCCGATAAAAATGTTTATAAGCCGGATGTTCCTCCTGAAAGATCTGTGCCTGAAGGCTCGGAACCATCAGAAAGAGAAAAAGAAACAATATGGACCATCCTCTTTTCATCGGGTACAAATGTAAATCTTTCGATTTTTCGATGACTATTTTTTTGCAATAATTATAATATTAACCGGTGTTGATAGTGTATGTGTACAGATTGTCCATATCTTGTGGATATGATTGTTTATTTATGGTTAATAGTTTAATAAATAGAATTTTACAAATTGTTTATAACGTGAGTATTTTTTGTATTTCGGTGGTTGAAAACCCGTGGATAAGCTGTTGGTATGGCTGTTTTCAGACTTTTGTCTCCCGATTGTTTTTTCATAAGTTGATAAATCGTTGACATCCTTGTTTATTATTCTTATATATAATTGACATATAAATAGATATAGTTTATTCACAACTTGTGTATAACTTGAAAAGGAGTATATAGATTTTACAAAAATCTATGGTTGGATAGTAGATAAATTCTACCTTTGTAAAGTAAAAAGAGTATTGCTATGCAGACAGTGTTATTTCATGAAATCATTTACGGACCCGTGCACAGCCGTCGTCTGGGCATATCGCTGGGTGTGAATCTGTTGCCGACCGATGGCAAGTTGTGCTCGTTCGACTGTGTCTATTGTGAGTGCGGCTACAATGCCCAGGGAGTGGGCAAGAGCGGGTTACCCTCGGCCGACCAGGTAGAAGAGGTGTTGAAAACCCGTTTACAGGCCATGCACGAGGCGGGCGAAAAACTCGATGTCATTACCTTTGCCGGTAATGGTGAGCCTACGTTGCACCCGCAATTCGAAAAGATTATAGATACTACGCTCTATTTACGCGACCACTACTACCCCGAAGCCAAGATAAGCGTGCTCTCCAATGCGACCCGCATTCACGACGAGTCGGTATTCAAAGCCCTGAACCGGGTCGACAACAACATACTCAAACTCGACTCGCTCCGTCCCGAAACGGTGGCCTTGATCGACAATCCCAACGACCCCCATTTCGATGTGAACCGTGTGGTGTGCGACTTGAAGCGCTTCTCGGGCAATGTGATTGTGCAGACCATGTTCCTGCGCGGCTGGCACAATGGACAGCGCATCGACAATACCGTAGAAGAGGAGCTCTCGCCGTGGTTGGAGGCGCTGCAGTACATTTCGCCCCGTTCGGTGATGATTTATACCATCGACCGTAAAACCCCTGAGGAATCGCTCGAAAAGGTCTCTCGCGAGGAGTTGGAGCAGATAGCCGCCCGGGTGAGGGAGCTGGGGCTGGAGGTTTCGGTATCGGCCTGATGGCTGTTCACATGATATGAACATAGGCTGTCGATAATACAAGAAAACCCGATGCAGATAAACTGCATCGGGTTTTCTTGTGAGGTAAAAGGGTGATGTGTTATTTCACAATTACCTTTTTACTTTGTGTCGAAAGAGTGTTATGAACTTTTACTATGTAGATACCTTGGTTAAGGTTTAGGTCTCTTTCGTTGATTACCCGGCCTTCCCATACGAGGCTGCCGCTTGTGGTATATACCTGTACGGCGGCATCGTCGGCTACGATTCGGAGTATACCGGGCAGGCTCCATACTTTAACCCCTGCAGTCTCGGTTTCGTCGATAGCCGATTCGTCGGCAAATTCGGCCGTTACTACCGAAGCCATCTTCACGACAAACGACGAACCGCTTACGCTCACGCCGTTTACCTTCACGTTTCTCAGCAAGTAACCTTCGTCGGGGAGAGCCGTGATGGTAACCGTGCTGTTCTTGGCCACCTTGTCGCCCGAGTTTACTACCTCGTTATTCTCGTTGCGCAGTTCCAGTGAACCGTTCTCCGAGGGTTCGATGGTGATGTAGGCCTCGTTGCAGCCGCTGCCGTCGCCATCGATAGAGACTTTCCAACCCTTCTTCGTAGCGATGGAGGTTTCGCTGGTTTCGGCTTCGTTTTCATTGCTGATACCGGCAATGAAGAGGTTGGCCGTTGTAGGCGTGGTAGCGCAGACGGGCAGGTGATAGTAGAGGTCGTTGAGCTCGCAAGCCGTCATACCGTTGCCCGAGCACTCGATGTAGTTCAGTTTCGTGTTGTTCGACAGGTCGATGGGTTCGAGTTGGTTGCCGTCGCAGAAGAGGCGTTCGAGCTCGGTATTTTTCGACAAGTCGAGGGTCGTAAGCTGGTTGTTCGAGCAGGTGAGTCGCACCAGTTGCGTGTTGTGGGTTACGTCGAGCGAAGTCAGGCCCATGTTGCTGCATTGCAGTTCCTGCAGGTTGGAGAGCATGCTCACGTCGATAGAGCTCAGTTGCGAGTTGTTCTGTACGTCAAGCAACATCAGTTTGGTGTTGTTGGCCAGAGTCACGCTCGAGAGCGAGTTGTTGCGTATCACAGCCTCTTCGAGTTCGGTATTGTTCGACAAGTCGATGGATGTCAATTCGCAGTCGTAGCAGGTAAGCGAGAAGAGTTTCGTATTCTTCGACAGGTTGAGGGTACCTATTTCGTTGTAAGAGCAGTCGAGTTTGCCCAATTCGGGGTTCTTCGACAGGTCGAGCGAGGTAATACCCGTCCAATAGCAGTCGAGGGTAGCCAGCGTAGCGTTGTGGGTTACGTCGAGCGAAATCAGGTGGTTTTCGGAGCAATCGAAATAGTCGATCAAGCCGCTGATACGGATAGTCGTACCCTTGGAGTTGCCGTCGAGTCTCACAATCGATTCGTTGTCGATGGTCATGGTCTCGATTTCGCCGTTGCCCCAGTCGATTTCAACTTCGGTTTCAGGGTCAATTCCGCTTATTCCGAACGAGAAAGGCACGTTGTTCTCTACCTCCATGGCAATGTAGTTGTTGGCAGCGATGGGGATGAATACGGCCGATACGGTTACATTCTCCGAAGCAGCAAAAATATTGCTGTTGATGCGTTGGCCGTTCACCTCGTAGTAGCGCACCTGATAACCTTCGGCAGGCGAGGCGGTGATGTAGGTAGGTACACCCGATTCGAGCTGGTTGTTTTCGACTGCGTGCAGTTCGTGTGTTACCAGGTCGGGTTGCGAGAGGGTGAAGGTTCCCAATTCGGAGGGTACGATTGTAGCCGTCACCGTGCCGCAGGTAGCACTGCCGTCGCCTGTAACGTCGACTGTCCATTTCGATTCGGTAGCGATGTAGGTGTCGCTGGTCTCGGCATTGCTGCCTTCGAGCAGCAGGTTGGGGTAGGGGCTTGCACTCTCCAGACCCGAGAGAGTCTGATACATGTAGTTGAGGCTGCAGGGAGTCATACCCTTGTTGTTGCGAATATCGATGGTATTGATGCCCTGGTTATAGTAAAAGTCAAGGTAGGTAAAGAGGTTGTTGGGGCCCCAGAATCTTGTCAGGTGAGTGTTTTGGCTCAAGTCTATTTCGGTAAGCAGATTGTCGCCACACTTGAGCGAAAGCAGGTTGGACATGTTCGACACGTTCAGTTTGGTCAGTTGGTTGCCATCGCACGAGAGGTTGGTGATTTTGCTGTTTCCTGTCAGATCGAGCCGGGTCAACTGGTTGTTGCTGCATACCAGGTCCATCAGGGCGGTATTGGCAAATACATTCAGTTCGGTCAGATAGTTGTCGTTGCAGAAGAGCTTTTCGAGTTTGGCATTTTGGGTCAGGTCGATTGACTGGATGTAATTGTAGCGAATGTCGAGCTGTTGCAGTTCGGCCAGTTTGGTAACGTCTATCTCTGCCAGAGCATTCCCCTCCAGGTTGATGGAGTAGAGATTGGGGCAACCCGACAGGTCTATGGCGCTCAGGTCGTTGTTGTAGGCCGTAATCGACTCCAGAGCACTGCCTTCGCTGGGCAATATGATGGTTGTGATGCCGCCCCGGTCGTCGGGGTTCGACGCATCGGTTTTATCGTAGCGGCAGTCGAGGTTTCTCAGTTTTTTGTGCTCCGACAGGTTCAGGAACATCAGTTTGGGGTTGTTGTAGCAGTTAAGGGTTTCGAGGTTGGGGGCACCCGAAATATCAAGATTGGTGCGTTCTATCTCGTTGCGGTAGCAGTCGAGTGTGGTCAACTCGGGTTCGTTGACAATCGAAAGCGAAGTTACATGTGCTTCGGAGCAGTCGAACGAACGCATGGGCGAGAGTATCCGTATCGTGTCGCCCACTTGATTGTCGCTCACACTGCGAGTCCACATACCGTCTACGGTATACTCTTTTTGAACACCGTCACCCCAGTCGACAATCACTTTACCGTCCGAGGCTACCGGCGAGGGGTAGAAGGTAAACTCACTGCCCAGTTCGAGCGAGGTGGTGATTTTTATTTCACCCCATGCCTCTGAAACTCCCAGAACGAGGCACAACGAAAATAGAAAACTTGTAAATTTTTTCATACGATTTGTTTTGTTTTGGTCTCTTGCAAAGGATATTTCTTTCGAAATGAAAATTCTGTAATACAAAAATGAGAAAAAAATAAGAAAATAACAATACGCGAGGTGTTGCTATTTAATCAGAAATATATGTTGATTATCAGATGATTATAAAATGAAGCGTTGCAATTTAACGTTTCGAAAGATTTTCTTCGCCCAAAATGACCACACCCAGACCCTGGTCTGAAAAGTTTTGAGGTATTTTTTTTCGCAGTCGGGTGCGTTGCGAACGTATGGTTTCGTTGCTGATTCCACGGCATACGGCGCACTCGCGAGTCGAGAATCCCAGTTGAATGAGGGCACAGAGAAAAGCGTCGTTTCCCGTCAGCGGCACTACACTCGAGAGCTGTTGCAGGTAGGGGTCGAACTCTTTTACGACAATTGCCTGAAACTCCTTTTGCTCGTCGTAGCTGAGCGACTCCTTGCCCTGGGTAATCCGTCGGTACCACTCGTTGTAGGTGCTGGTTGTCTTGAAATCGCGGCTGCATCGTTCGCCGGCCTTGCGTATGATTTCGACCATTTGCAGTTCTCGGCTCTCGTTTTCCTGGGCCCGGGCCTCCTGTTTCTCCCATTTATGGGCAAAGAGTTGTTCGTTGCGACGTTTGAGGTGTTGGCGATAAAACAGGAATACGGCTACCGAGATCAACAGCAAGGCTACCACACATATCGTTATGGCTACAATCAGGCGTGTGTGGCTCTGTTCCTGCAGATCGGTAGTAATGCGTATATGCTCCTGGCGATCTATCTGGTGGGCTATAGCCATGTTTTCGATCGAGTCGGAAAGTCGGTAAGCCTCTTGCAGATACCGGTATCGCAACGAGTCGGCTATACCGGCTTCGTCGGGTAGGTCGGCCAGTTTGAAGTAGGCCGATGCCCTTACCGACATATCGTCGCTACGGCTGGCCTGTTCGAGATAAAAGAGAGCCGAGTCGTATTGCATCTGCAAGGCAAAAAGCTGTCCCCTCACGGCATAATTGCGCAGCCGTTTCACCTTGTTGCGGGTCAGTGACAACGCTGCTGCATTGCATTGCAGGGCCCGGGCCAGGTCGTTGTGCTGTTTGTATGCGCTGGACAGGTTGTTGTAGACCGACGAGCGTTCCTCTCGGTCGGCTATCTGGTCGAGGAAGGCGAGAGGTTTTTCGAAGTAGAACAGAGCGCTGTCGGGGTTTTTGTAGAGGTAGTGATACTTGCCCATACCCCGGTAAGCGTGCGACAGATTGCTTTTGTCGGGCAGGTTTTGCGATACTTTCAGAGCCTGTGTGTAGGTGTCCCAGGCCGTTTCGTAGATATTGTGGTCGAGCAGAAGGTCGCCCAGCCGGTTGTATATCGACGCTTCCAACTCGGCGTTTTCGGTTCCGTCCAACTGTTTCAGAGCTTGACGATAGAGTACGATGGCCGAGTCGGGGATGTGGAGCTCTTCCATCTCCAGGGCTTGCTGATAGAGCGATTCGGCCCTTCCGGAATGGTAGCGGCTGCACGAGCCCAACCCTATCCATAACAATACGAATATGACGAATAGAAAACCTCGTCTCATAGCCAAAACACAAATACGCAGTCCAAAGATACGAATAATTCGTTATCTCGAAACTCTATTTGTTCTCGATTTTCGGTCCTAGTTCGATGCGATGAGTCGCGATGGGGTGGTGTTCTATAAAAAAACAATCCCGGGAAGGCCTTCCCGGGATTGTTTTTTGACGTATGAAAGAGGTGATTAGTCTTTCAGTTTGGCGCAGATGAACTCGCGGTTCAAGCGGGCGATGTTGGTGAGCGAGATGTTCTTGGGGCACTCGGCAGCGCAGGCACCGGTGTTGGTGCAGTTACCGAATCCCAGTTCGTCCATCTTGGCTACCATGGCACGGGCACGAGCGGCAGCCTCTACGCGGCCTTGCGGCAGCAGGGCATATTGGCTTACCTTGGCCGAAACGAAGAGCATGGCCGAGCCGTTTTTACAAGCAGCTACACAAGCACCGCAACCGATACAGGTAGCCGAGTCCATAGCCTCGTCGGCAGCCTCTTTCGAGATGGGTATAGCGTTGGCATCTTGAGCACCACCCGTGTTGATGGAGATATAACCACCGGCTTGCTGTATTTTGTCGAAGGCACGACGGTCTACCATCAAGTCGCGGATTACGGGGAATCCGGCCGAACGCCACGGTTCAACCGTGATTACATCGCCATCGTTGAACTTGCGCATGTGCAACTGGCAGGTCGTCACGCTGGTGTCGGGGCCGTGGGGGTGTCCGTTGATATAGAGCGAACACATACCGCAGATACCTTCGCGGCAGTCGTGGTCGAAAACTACGGGCTCTTTACCCTCGTTGATGAGTTGCTCGTTGAGCAAGTCGAGCATTTCGAGGAAAGAGCTGTCGGTAGATACACCGTTGAGTTTATATTCCTCAAATCTACCTTTTTCTTTGGGCCCTTTTTGGCGCCAAATCTTCAGTGTTATATTGATTGTTTTTTCCATAACTTTATCGTGTTATACCGGAATTAAACGGCGATTAGACAAATTATTTCTTGTAGTTACGTTGTTGAACCTTGATAGCCTCGTATTTCAGTTCTTCCTTCAATAGTTCGGGCTTCTTATCTTCGCCTTGGTATTTCCAGCAGCTTACATACATAAAGTGTTCGTCGTCACGTTTAGCCTCTCCGTCTTCGGTTTGATACTCTTCACGGAAGTGGCCACCACAAGACTCTTCGCGGTTGAGAGCGTCGAGAGCCATCAACTTGCCTATTTCGAGGAAGTCCTCTACGCGCAGAGCTTTTTCGAGCTCTACGTTCAGCGTATTGGCTTCGCCCGGGATACGTACGTTGGTGTAGAATTCTTTCTTCACCTCGTCGATTTTCTTGAGTGCGGTTTCGAGTCCGGCTTTGTTACGGCCCATACCTACATACTCGACCATGATGTGGCCCAGTTCTTTGTGGATAGAGTCAACCGAGCGTTTACCCTTGATGTTCATCAAGCGGGCGATACGGGCTTTGACAGCCTTTTCGGCCTCTACAAACTCGGGCAGGTCGGTCGAGAAGCGGGGTACCTGAATCTGGTCCGACAGGTAGTTTTGAATCGTGTAGGGAAGTACGAAGTAACCGTCGGCCAAACCTTGCATCAGGGCCGATGCACCCAGACGGTTGGCACCGTGGTCCGAGAAGTTGGCCTCGCCGATAGCGAACAGACCGGGGATAGAGGTCATCAGTTCGTAGTCTACCCAGATACCTCCCATCGTGTAGTGCGAAGCGGGATAGATCATCATAGGCGTTTCGTAGGGGTTCTGGTCTACGATCTTCTCATACATCTGGAACAGGTTGCCGTAGCGGCTGGCCACAGCCTCTTTACCCTTGATTTGGATAGCAGCGGCTTCGCCACCCAGTTTTTCGATTTCGTGGTGGTCGAGACCTTGGATGGCCTGTTTACCCAGACGCTCGATACTCTCCTTGAAGTCGAGGTAAACGGCATAACCCGTAGCACCTACACCGTAACCGGCGTCGCAACGCTCTTTGGCGGCACGCGAAGCCACGTCGCGGGGCACGAGGTTACCGAATGCCGGATAACGACGCTCCAGATAGTAGTCGCGGTCTTCTTCCTTGATATCGGTCGGTTTCAGTTTGCCGGCGCGGATGGCAGCGGCATCCTCTTTTTTCTTGGGAACCCAGATGCGGCCGTCGTTACGCAGCGACTCCGACATCAGCGTCAGTTTCGACTGGAATTCACCGTGTACGGGGATACAGGTGGGGTGAATCTGCGCATAGGCCGGGTTGGCAAAGTAGGCACCTTTGTGGTAGCATTGTACGGCAACCGAGCCGTTCGATGCCATGGCGTTGGTCGAAAGGAAGTATACGTTACCGTATCCACCGGTAGCGATAACTACGGCGTGAGCGGCAAAGCGCTCGATGTCGCCGGTTACCAGGTTACGGGCAATGATACCGCGGGCACGGCCGTCGATGATGACGAGGTCGAGCATCTCGTAGCGGGTATACTGTTTTACCGTACCTTTCTTTACCTGGCGGTTGAGCGATGCGTATGCACCCAGCAGCAGCTGTTGTCCCGTTTGACCCTTGGCATAGAAAGTACGCGATACCTGGGCACCACCGAACGAACGGTTGGCCAACTGGCCGCCGTATTCGCGGGCGAAAGGTACGCCTTGAGCCACGCATTGGTCGATGATGTTGTTCGACACTTCGGCCAGACGGTATACGTTGGCTTCGCGGGCACGGTAGTCACCACCCTTGATCGTATCGTAGAAGAGGCGGTATACCGAGTCGCCGTCGTTCTGATAGTTTTTAGCAGCATTGATACCGCCTTGTGCGGCGATAGAGTGAGCGCGGCGGGGCGAATCCTGAATACAGAAGTTCAGCACGTTGAATCCCAGCTCGCCCAGCGTAGCGGCAGCCGAACCGCCGGCAAGACCCGTACCAACGACGATGATGTCGAGACGACGTTTATTGGCCGGGTTCACCAATTTTTGGTGTGCTTTATAATTGGTCCACTTTTCAGCCAAGGGGCCTTCGGGTATTTTAGAATCTATTGTAGCCATAACAATTTTTTTTCTGTGAAATGAATAGGTTGGTTTATTAAAGGGTGCAAGTTCCGCAGCCGGTCAGGCTCATGATGTAGAACGAGATGGCAACGGCAACAAAGCCCAAGCAGATAATGGTAGTGAAAATGTTGGAGATACATTTCCAACGGTTGAACCATACGTGGTTGTTGATACCCAGGGTTTGGATGGCGCTCCAGAAACCGTGGGTGAGGTGGAACCACAAAGCTACGAACCAGATGAGGTAAATAACTACATAAACCGGGCAGCTGAAGGTTTCGCGAATCAGGGCGATACCGTCGTGAGGATTGACTTCGGGCAGGTGACCGATAACCTCGTTGAGCTGCATCTTGTACCAGAAGTTGAAGAGGTGCAAAGCCAGACCCAGTACCACGATGATACCCAGTACCAGCATGTTTTGCGAGGCCCACTCTACGCTTTTCGGACGTACGTTCACCAGGTAGCGGTCGTTTCCGCGAGCTTTCCGGTTTTGAATCGTCAGCCAGAAGGCGTAGATGATGTGAATCACGGCTCCGGCGGCGATAACGACCGTACCAATCAGGGCATACCAGTTAGCTCCCAGGAATTGGCATACGGCATTGTAGCCGGCAGGGCTGATTAACGCCACTAAGTTCATACACATGTGAAACGTTAAAAATAGGACGAGAAAGAGTCCTGTCACACTCATGACTACTTTTCGTCCTATGGACGAGTTACTTAACCACATAGGATTTGAATTTAAGTTATTATTTGTTGTAAATAAAGATTATGCAACCTTGCACCATGCAAAAGTAACTGAAGTATGCGGAATATACAAGATAATAAGGAAATATTTCTTTAATGTATAGTCCTTTGGCTTCACTCTTTTTAAATGATAAAGAACGTAAAACTTCCCGTTTTTATCGAAATATCTCTATCTTTGCCTCGCTATCAATTTATAACGTATATGAAAAATAGAAATCTTTTCTTTCTGGTGGCTGCTGCTGCCGCAACGGTTGTTTCCTGCAACTCCAATCCTTCGTCGTATACCATCGACGGAACAGTGGCCGACTCTACCCTGAACGGCGACATGGTTTACCTGACCGATATGGCTTCGCGCGATGTGCTCGACAGCGCGGTGATTGCCGATAACAAGTTCCAGTTCAAGGGCAAGGCCGATACCGCTTTCGTGGGTATGTTGCAAGTACCCTCTTTTTACCGCATGGGATTTATCGTCGAGAACGGTCACATTGCCGTAGAGTTGGGCGAAACCGACAAGGTATCGGGTACTCCGCTCAACGACGAGTTTGCCTCGTTTATGAACGACATCGATTCGTTGAACCAAATCTTCATAGCCAAACAACAAGAGATCATAGCAAAAGGTTTGTCCGACGAAGAGGCTTCGGCCGAGTGGGACAAGGTGCAGCTGACCTTCATCATGCCCGAGATAGACAAACTCTTCTCGCACTACTTCGACCGTAACAACAACAACGCCGTGGGTGCATGGACCCTCTTCAACTGGGATCTTTCGCCCGAGCGTCTCGACTCGGTCATCAACCTGGCCGGCGAAACCCTCAAGGCCGATCCTCTGGTAAAGGTGATGAACCAACGTCTCGAAATCTGGAAAAAGACAGCCGAGGGTCAGATGTTTACCGACTTCACCATCGAGCAACCCGACGGCACGAAGGTTTCGCTCTCCGACTATGTGGGCAAGGGCAAGTATGTGCTGGTCGACTTCTGGGCTTCGTGGTGCGGTCCCTGCCGGGGCGAGATTCCCAACATCAAGGAGCTCTACGACAAATATCACGCCAAGGGTCTCGATGTGCTGGGTGTAGCCGTGTGGGATAAACCCGAAGATACGCAGGCTGCCATCAAGG
This sequence comes from uncultured Barnesiella sp., assembly GCF_946496565.1. NCBI lineage: Bacteria > Pseudomonadati > Bacteroidota > Bacteroidia > Bacteroidales > Barnesiellaceae > Barnesiella > uncultured Barnesiella sp. Next base: position 49,776 of record NZ_CAMMHD010000012.1, on the reverse strand, counting down.
AGCTGGGTATCGTTTGGCCGCAAATCATCAACGCTCAACAGATACCGACCGAACTCTACGGCATTCAGGGTATTCCCCATATCATCTTGTTTGCCCCCGACGGTACCATCGTTGCACGTGACTTGCGCGACGAGGCCATGAAGGAAAAAGTAGTCGAAGTGATGAAGAACGTGAAATAAACAACAGTAAATAGCCTATAAAGGAAACTTTGGAAGAAACCCGCTTGAGAGACTGCAGGCCGGGTTTTGGTCCGATTTCGGGAGCGACCTCTGCGAGGCCGCTCCTTTTTTTGTAGTATATATTTCATTTCTTTTTCTTTTTAGTTTCTTTTATGTTTCGAATAGAAAAATATAAGAATTATAAAGAAAGCAAACGAAATCTTTTGTGCATAAATAAAAAAATTATTATACTTGCAAAAATAATTATTTCATTTCTTATCACCTTTTAAAAAGTGCTATTATGAAAAACAAACTACTCTTGATGAGTTGCGCATGTTGTTTGTTCTCGAGCGCAGCTTTTGCCGAAACTTTTTTGGTGACCAAGACCTCGGGCGATGCCAGCGAAGAGGGCTCGCTTCCCTATGTGGTGGCCAATGCTCCGGGAGGATCGGAGATAGAATTTTCTATCGGCGACGAAACTACGGTGACTATTCCGGCCACGATACAGATTGACAAGAATCTGACTATCGATGCCCAGGGCAAAACCATCTCGGTGGCCGAGCCGGGGGTATCGAACTACCGTATTTTCAAAATAGGCCTCTATGCGCCGGCCGAAGATGCCGAACTGGTTTCGCTCACGCTCAAGAACTGTACGCTCTATGGCGGTGACGGCACGGCCCTGATTGACGACGAAACAACCATGGCCTCGTGGTCGGCAACGATTCTCGTGGGTAAGAACGGTTCGTTCACCGGCGAAAACCTGCTCTTCGACAAGGCTCGGAACGGTTATGCACCCGGTATCATGGCTTGTGGCGACATTACTCTTACGAACTGTACGTTCCAGAATCTCTCGGCTACGAAAGTGGGCGGTGCCGTCTATACCAACAGCGGTGTGACGGGCCGTTTCACCGACTGTACCTTTACCGACAATACCAGTACCACGCATGGTGGTGCCGTAGGTTGCTCGGGCAGTACAAACTATTTTACAGGCTGTACCTTTACCGGCAATGAGGCTTCCGGTTCGTCAGCCGATGGCGGTGCCATATTTTTGCAAAATGCCGGAGCTTCGGCCGAAATCGATAACTGTACATTTACGACCAATAGTGCAGGTCATTACGGCGGAGCCGTGGTGCAAAAAAACAATGTGACCGACGGTGTTTTGAAAATTACCAATTCTACATTCAACGACAATACGGCCAACGGTGGCGGTGCCTTGTTGACATGGATGGGCAATATAACGGTAGAAAACTGCTCGTTCGAGGGTAATAGCTCTACGGGAACCTCGGGTGGTGCCTGGTATGCATCATTCAAGACGGAGGTAAACTACAATATCTCGGGCTGCTATTTCGGCGAGAATACCTCGGCAGCTCACGGGGGTGCCATTCTCTCGACCTCCGATGCGGCTACCCTCACCAACTGTACTTTCTACCAGAATGAAATTACGGGAGCCTCCAAAGGTGGCGGAGCGTTGGCTTTCCAGGGAAATGCCAGTGTCTACAACTGTACTCTCGTAGGCAACAAGAGTGTGCACGATACCTACGGAGCGGGTATTCATATAGCTTCGGGGGCTGTGGTTAATGTATACAATACGATTGTCGTAGGTAGTGAGGGAGGTCCCGACATCTACACGTACGACAACTGTACGCTGGCCGGTTCGCACAACATCTACGGAACCGAGCTGGAAGGCGACCCGGTTACGGTCGATGAGTTTGTAGACAACACGGTATATACCGACCAGACTTTGTTTGCCGATGCCGAACCCGTTCCGGCTCTCAACGAGGGAACTACCAAAACGATAGCCATCTCGCCCGAGGGTATTGCTGCCGGTGCCGGTATCGTGGTAGAGGGTGTTCCCACGGTTGACCAACGGGGTAAAGCCCGTTCGGAAACGGCTCCTTCAATCGGCGCCTATGAGGTAGAGAAAGCCACTTCGATCGAGCGGGTAGCTGTTGAAAAACTCTTCTGGCCCAACCCGGCACAAGATTATATCACGCTGGCCGACGGTGTGTCTGAGGTAGCTGTCTACGATTTGCGTGGTGCTTTGGTGCTTGCAGCTGAGGCTCCCGTACAGACCCTTTTGGTCGACGGGCTCGATGCAGGTGTCTATCTGCTGCAAGTGACAGTGGGCGGTAAGGTATATAACCATCGACTGCTTGTCAAATAAATCATAACATTTTCAACTTGTGCGAGAGTGGGGACTTGTGATGAGTTCCCGCTCTTGTTGTGTGTATACTTGCAGACACGAAGCTCTTGGGGGAAAGCCACGAATGGCTCTACCGACTTTTAGGGTTGGCATTTCGAAGGCTTGTCCGGCCGGGACCATGGGGAGACTGGTCTCCTGTGTCAGTCAGAGTTGCGCACGCTGCGCTCATCCCATGTAATGTACTTTTGCGTCATTTTGCCTTTGTTGCCGATAATTATTTTCTGCTGGCTGATGACCTCCTGGGGCCATCCGTCGGGGAAATATTTTATGTGCAGAAATTCTTTGCTTACGGCATCTTCGGTCACTTGCTCGTCAAATCCGGTATCCATATCTTCCTTCACGGTAGTAGCGTCCTCTTTGTCCATAAGCATATCGACGAACCCACCAAGCAGTTGCTTGATATCTTTCCTGGGTATGTAATTGTTGATTTCGATGATTATATCATATTCATAACTTTCGGGGTCGATGGTTGCCGACAGGTAAGTATCCGATTCGTACTTGGTATCGGTGGCCTCTTCGTGCAGGGTGGTCTCTTTCAGGGGGAACTGGTATCCATGGTATTGGAAAAGCATTTCCAACTCTTCCGTATAGCTTTGTACCAGCTTGCTGGGGTCTATGTTTCTGAATAGCTCGTCGGCTTTTATGCCGGTTGAATTCAGTTTGTCCATCCATGAAGATTCTTGGATGATTCCGTCGAATACACGCTTGGCCTGTTTCTCCACCTCTTCCAGGTTGTCATATTGGATAATCTTTCCTAACTCGTCTGTTCTGAACCGTATGGTTGTACCCGCAATTTCGTCTTGAAGTCGTTGGACGGTTTCCTGCATGAAGTTCTGCATTTCGGATTCGGCATCCGTGTCTGTGCTGAATTTCAGAAACTTGTATTCCATCTGATACCCCTCTTTTGTAGAGTCGGTAACCGTTATCATCACTTTGGTGTTGGCTCCAAGGGTCTTGACCGTGTCGGTCCCTTCAAATTTCCAGGAGCCTTCGCTTATCCAGTAGGTCATGGTATCGCGTTCGTTGAACCAGGCGACGATTGGCAGGGCTGAATCTTCCTCTTCTGTGGTAGCCGCCTTGGCCTGGTTGCAATAGGGCAGAGCTGTGAACGAGGCGAATAGTATCAGGCAGATTGCCCATAGCCGTGTGGAGTATAAATTTGGCAATCCGATGCGGTTCTGCGTGGCAGACCGTTGAGGGGTCTTTGCAGGGACTGACTCTTGTAAGTTGTGTTTTTTCATGGTCTTGTTTTTTTATATGGTTATTTTTGTTTGGATGGCCCATGGAGGCCGGGGGCTGTTTTTATTTTATATTCATCTGTGTCTGAAGGGGGAGGATGCTTGTTTCACAAAGATAATGTAAAGCGGACAGGAAAACAACTGTTAGTCTGGCTTTTTCAGGAAGTGGGGTCAGAACGGAGGAATACTCTGTATAAACGCAAAAACGAGCAGCGGCGTACCGTTGCTCGTTCTTGTGTTGGCTTACCAGGATTCGAACCTAGACAAACAGAACCAAAACCTGTTGTGCTGCCATTACACCATAAGCCAAACTTCTATGCTTTGAGGTCTAACCCTCAAAAGCGAGGCAAAGATAATGTGTTTTTACGGCTTTGCCAAATTTTAGTCGAATTATTTTGCGATAAGCAGGTAATAATTCTTTTTACCCCGTTGTACGATGATGTATTTGTCGTTGAGCAGATAGCTGCCGTCGATTTTCGTATCGGGGGCTGCGAGTTTCTCTTTGTTGATGGAGACGCCACCGCCCTGAGTGAGTTTCCGCATTTCGCCTTTCGAGGGGAATACGGCAGCCATTTCGGTGGTCAGTTCGATAGCGGGTACCCCGCCGAGGATAGCGTCGCGCGACACTTCGAACTGGGGCACACCCTCGAATACGGCGAGCAGCGTGGCTTCGTCGAGTTTGTGCAGTTGCTCCGAGGTGGAGTTCCCGAAGAGGATGTTCGAGGCCTCGACAGCAGCGTCGTAGTCGGCTTGCGAGTGTACCATGACGGTAACCTCGCGGGCCAGCCGTTTCTGCAGGGCGCGCAGGTGGGGAGCCTGGTCGTGCTCGGCGATGAGGGCTTCGATCTCTTCGCGCGAAATCGAGGTAAATATCTTGATGTAGCGTTTGGCATCTTCGTCGCTCACGTTCAGCCAGAACTGGTAGAACTTGTAGGGCGAGGTGTAGCGGGCATCGAGCCATACGTTGCCCGACTCGGTCTTGCCGAATTTCGTACCGTCGGCCTTGGTTACCAGCGGGCAGGTGAGGGCAAATACCTCGCCGCCGTTGGTGCGGCGTATCAGTTCGGCACCGGTGGTGATGTTGCCCCATTGGTCCGAACCGCCCAGTTGCAGCTTGCAGTTCTTGGTTTCGTAGAGGTGCAGGAAGTCGTAGCCTTGCAGCAGTTGGTAGGTGAACTCGGTGAACGAAAGTCCGTCGCGAGCCTCGCCGTTGAGTCGTTTTTGAACCGAGTCTTTCGCCATCATATAGTTGACCGTGATGTGCTTACCTACGGTGCGGGCGAAGTCGAGGAACGAGAAGTCCTTCATCCAGTCGTAGTTGTTTACCAGTTCTGCGTGGTTGGGAGCATCCGACTCGAAGTCGAGGAACTTGCTCAACTGCTTTTTGATACACTCCTGGTTGTGGCGCAGGGTCTCTTCGTCGAGCAGGTTGCGCTCTTGCGATTTGCCCGAGGGGTCGCCAATCATACCGGTAGCACCCCCGACCAAGGCCAGCGGTTTGTGGCCGCAGCGTTGGAAATGTCGCAGCATCATCACGCCGCACAAGTGGCCTATGTGGAGCGAATCGGCCGTGGGGTCGAAACCCAAGTAGGCGGTAACCATTTCCTTTTCAAGGAGTTCTTCTGTACCCGGCATCATGGTGTGTACCATTCCGCGCCATTTTAGTTCTTCTACAAAATTCATCGAATGAAAACTTTATTAAATGTTTGGTCGTTGTTTCTCGCAGGGTGATAGGGGGCGGCAGGTTGTGCAGACTTACCGAACTCCTTGTTTCTGCGGTAGCTGCAAAATTACGACTCTTTATCGAAATAAACAATTTTAATTTCGAAATAACAAAAAATAAGAACCATCTCTGTTTTTTTTCGTTAATCTCGTGTATTTAAATTATTTTTGTGCAAACCTATTTTCTTCAGATACTGTTATGGGTATAAACAAGACCGATCTCAAATGGTTTGCCATTCGGGTGACTTATAGCCGGGAGATGGCATTGAAAGGTTATCTCGACCAGTATGGGATAGAGTCGTTTATCCCCATGCACTACAAGGAGTTTATCAAGGGCGAGCGCAAGGTGCGCAAGCTGGTTCCCGTCATTCACAATTTGGTTTTCGTGCGGTTGAATCGCGAGAAGATGGACGAAATCAAGAAGGAGATTTCGCTCAAGGTTCCTTTGCGCTATATCATGGATCGCGAGAAGCACGAGCCTCTGGTGGTGCCCGACCGGCAGATGTCCAGCTTTATAGCCGTGGCAGGAGCCTATGACGAGCAGGTGGTTTATCTCGATTCTCAGGTTGTCTCGTTGCGCGAGGGCGATCGGGTGCGTATTACCGGCGGTGTCTTTGCCGGGGTCGAGGGGGTGTTCCTGCGGGTCAAGGGCGACCGGCGGGTAGTAGTTTCGATCGAGGGGGTTATGGCCGTGGCTACGGCATTTGTTCACCCTTCGTTGATCGAACGTATTCCATAATGTTTTCGGGTTGAGACGATTGTCGGGCCGGTTGCTCCAACGGGAAGATGCGGGCAATGTTGCCGGCCAGAGCCTTGTGTAGCCGTCGGGGCGACTGGTTGCGTATGTGGGCTGCTTTCCGATACAGTTTGTCGATGGTCATGTTGCCTTCGTCGGTCTCGAGGAAGAGTCGGTCGAGGGGTACCGATTTCAGGGTTTCGTGATTGTAATACTCGCCGAACGAGAGGAATAGTCCCTCGCGGAGGAGCTGTGCCGCCGTTTCGGGCTTGCCTCTGAAGCCGTGGATAATCCACGGTTGTGCGGGGCGTTTGGCTTTGTGTATGCGGATGATGTCGTCGTAGGACTTCACGGCGTGAATGACCAGCGGCTTGTGCCACTGCTCCGAGAGACGTATCTGTTTCTCAAAATAGATGAGCTGCTCTTCGTAGTTGACGCCTCCTTTGAGTTTGTCGAGCCCTGTTTCGCCTACGGCCACCACCTGTTCGTGTTGTACGGCGGCTTCGAGCCGGGCAATCGACTCTTTCGAGGTATCCGACAGGCTCCAGGGGTGCAGCCCTACCGAATAGTATTTGCCCGGTTGGGGACGAAACTCCTCGGGAGTGGTGCTGATGATGGCCCCGTAACGGTCGTGATGGGTGTGGATGTCGGTCGGAAACTTGGGGGGAACCGGATCGTAGCCGCTGCCTCCCCAGGGATGGCAGCTCAACAGCCGACGGGTGGCCAGCCACAAGCCTTTGAAGGGGCCGTGTATCTGTATGGCGTCGATGGCATACTGCGAGCAGGTGGGCACATAGCGGCACGAGGGCGGCAGCATGGGCGATATGGCCGCCTTGTAGAAGCGGATGGGCCATATGAGCAGGGTCGACAGCAACTTTTTCATGGCTCTACGGCGGGAGGGGTGGGTTGCTGTTCGCTTTTCTGCACCAGGCGCTGCAGAGCCTCGATCATCTTGCGTTCGATGGTGTGGAAATCGTTCAGGTCCTTGTCGAGGTAGAGAAAAGCTACGTGCATCGATTGGTGGCGTTGCAACAAAGGTTCGGTCAGAATCTCCTTGTGCAGTCGATAGGCTTCGCGGATGCGTCGGCGCAGATAGACCCGCTTGACGGCCCGTTTGAACTTGCGCTTGGGTATGTTGACAAAGAATTGCGGCGGAGCCGTGGAGTCATCGTCGATGCGGTAGACGACGCGCAACGGGTATACGATGAAGGCACTACCCTCGGCAAACAGGCGGTTGATAGCTGTTCGGCTGCATAGTTTTTCGCTTTTGGGCAGACTGTGTTCGTTCATCGTGTGTTTGAAAATAAAACCTCATAAGCGCCTCCTTTCGGTGAAAGACGATTATGAGGTTTGGTTCTTGTTGAAAAAGAGTTTATTTCTTTTTGCTTTGTTCTTTCAGGAAAAGGTCGAGAGCGGCGGTCATCGATGGTGCTCCGGGTGAGGGAGCTTCGACATCGAGTCGCAGGCCGGCATCGCGTACGGCCTGGGCCGTTGTGGGACCGAAGGTACCGATCTTGATGTCGCCCTGCTCGAATTCGGGGAAGTTCTTGAGCAGCGACTTGATGCCCGACGGGCTGAAAAAGATGAGCATATCGTAGTCAAACGGTTCACCCTCTTCAAAATCGTTGCTCACGGTGCGGTACATGATGGCCCGTGTGTAGTTGATTTTGTGTTTCTCCAGAACAGTGGTCTGCTCTTTGTGCACATCCGACACGGGGAAGAGGAATTTCTCCCCGGCGTGTTTCAGCAACGAGGGAACCAGGTCGTCCAGTTTGCCCGAGTTGCCGAAGAATATCTTGCGTTTGCGATAGACGATATACTTCTGCAAATAGAGGGCGATAGCCTCGGTCGTACAGAAATATTTCATCGTCTCGGGGATATTGACGCGCAACTCTTCGCACAGGCGGAAGAAGTGGTCGATGGCGGTACGAGCCGTGAAAATGACAGCGGTATATTCCGGTATGGAAATCTTCTGTTGTCTGAACTCTTTGGAGGTCAGGCCCTCTACCTTGATAAAGGGACGAAATACGATATTGACGCCATATCGCTCGGCGATATCGTAGTAAGGCGATTTTTCGGAACTCGGCTTAGGCTGAGAAACAAGAATTTTCTTAATTTTCAAAGCTGCTGTATTTTTAGTTCGACAAAATTATATATCAATATGCTTGATTTATATACCCAAAATAGGGGTGCGATTTCGAGGGCACAAAAGTACACAATAAAATAGAATAAATCTAATATATTGCGGTAAAAAATCTTAAACCCTTTATAAATAAATAAGATACGGGATGCCAGATAGATAACTCCTGCGACGACCAGCATCACCTTTCCCCATTGCGGAACAAATATCGACAAGAGTACCGGCACGGCGATGGGGATACTGATGATAGCATTGATCGAGATGAAACTCTCGACCCACTTGCGGGTGTGGGCCGTGTCGGAGAATACGAGTCCGAGTCCGCGATAGAGCCATTTTTGTAACGTATAGTAGACCCAGGCGATGAGGCTGCCGCAGCAGACACCCACCCCGATCGATATCGACAGGTCGGGTCGGGTGGAGGCCAGCAGTTGAAACAGACAGAACCCCTCCGATACGCAGGTCATGCCCAGCAGTACGGCTCGTAGCTGGGTCTCCCGCACGGTGGTGTCGTCGAAAAGGTTCTGGCGGTCTTTCACATTGAGCACGCTGTTGAATATCTCGCCCAGGAACTTGGTCCCTTTTTTGAAAGTGAAGGCAAAGAGCAGAAAAACTACTACAACAATGCTCACCAGCAACGAGTTGTTGGTGGGGGTATCGGGCATACGCTCGGCAGAAAACCCCTCGGGTATGGCAATGATGGTCTCTTGCAGGTCCTTGAGGGGGTCGCTCTCCTTGAGCGGAGTACTGCGCTCGAAGCCCCCGATGTATTGCGGCACGAACACTTCGGGCTGGCTCGCCGGCAGCCGGGTGCCGGTGGTATCGGCCGTGTGCAGGGTGTCGGCTACGATAGCGGAGTGAGGTGCAGCAGGGATAGGCATGGCGGTCGGGTGGTTAGATGGCAGCTATTTTGCGGATACTGGGGTCCCAGGCCGGAGCGTTTAAGATGTCGTCGATGGCCTCCTGAGGAGTCTGGGCCACTTGCCACAGGCGGGCGTGTTCGTGGCGCATGAAGTTCTCGTCGATAGCCTTGTTCAGCATCGCGATGAGGGGGTCGTAATATCCGTCGATATTAAGTATCACGATGGGGTTGAGGAAGAGCCCCAGTTGTTTCCATGTGATAATCTCGAAGAGCTCTTCCAACGTGCCGCAGCCGCCTGGCAGGGCAATGACGGCATCGGCCTCTTGGGCCATGCGCTCCTTGCGTTCGTGCATGTCGGCAGTTACTACGGTCTGGGTCAGACCCGGGTGGCACCACCCCTCGTCAATCATAAACTGGGGAATCACTCCCAGCACTTCGCCACCGTGAGCCAACACGCTGTCGGCCAGGGTACTCATGAGTCCTTGGTTCCCGGCTCCGCATACGCATCGCATGCCTCGTTGGGCAAGGAGCCGCCCGATTTCGCGAGCCGCCTCGAAGTAGTCGGGGTTTATTTTGGAACTGGATGCGCAGTAGACGCACACCGATTTTATCTTTTTCATTGTCACCAGCTTGAATCGCACTGCAAAGGTAACGCTTTTTTTTGAAAGACGGCGTGTCTACAGCGGGCTACCTTACAGCCAATGGTGCTCGCGATACCACTTCACGCACTCGTTTACCCCGCGCTCGAGGCTGTATTGTGGTTCGAACCCCAGTTCGTTGCGGGCATCGCTGATGTCGCATATCCAGTTGCGTTGCTTCATGATGCGGAACTTGTCGCGGTTCAGCGTGCTGGTCTTGCCCAGGAGAGCGGCACCCTTTTCGGCAATGACCGAGACAATCCAGAGTCCGGCGATGGGAATCTTCACCGGTATCACCCAACGCTTGCCCAATGCCGCGGCTACGTACCGGCGGAATTGCGACGAGGTGTAGGCCCTCCCCTCGGAGAGGAAATAGCCTCGGCGCGTCACGCCCCGGTCGATGGCCTTGAAGATGGCCTGCACCAGATCCTTCACGTAGATGAAGGTGATGAGCTGCGGCTTGTATCCTACGATGAAGTCGAATCCGCACTTGATACTCTTCATCATCAGGTAGTAATCTTTTTCGTAGGGCCCGTATACTCCGGTGGGGCGCATCACCACGTAGGGGAAGCCCTCGAGCGATTGCAGGTGTCGCTCGGCCTTCAGCTTGCTCTGTCCGTAACGGGTATTGGGGTGGGGTGTGTCGGTGGGGCGTATGGGGGTGAAGCCTTTTTCGTCGCCCAACCCCCAGGCTCCCAGGCTGCTCATGAGGATAAACTGCTTGGGCACCATGTCGGTAGCGACGAGGGCCTCGGTGAAATTCTTGACAAACCCGTAGTTGATGCGGTCGAAGTCGTCGGGGTTCTTGCACTTGGTCACTCCCAGGTTGTGCACGATGTAGTCCCACTTGCCATATTCCCGTTTGTGCTCGCGCAACTGGTCGGCCAGTAGGTCGGGGTTACCGTAGTTGAAGTCGATGAAACGGATGGCCGGGTTCTTGAGGTGTTCGCGCGAAGTGGTCTTGCGCACCCCGGCCCAGGTTTCGTATCCCCGCGAGAGGGCCTCTTCGACGATGAATCCGCCGATGAATCCACCGGCGCCGGTAATCAGTATTCGGGTACTCATAATGCAATTTCGTTTGGCGGGTAAAAGTAATAAGAAACCGGCGAAGTAGGGCTGTCGAACTGCGATTTTGTGAAATATAGCCGATAAATTATTATAAAAAGTTTATAATGAGGGGAGATTAACAATCTTTCATTATCTTTGCCGGGTATATGAAAACAGATAGACTCCTCTGCTCCCTCGGTAAAATGGTTTCGGCCTTTCCCGGGGTTGTTTTCGTGTGTGGCGTTTGTCTGTAGAACTGCCTGAAAATAAAGACAAAAGTAGTATAATGAAACGGTACAAATTACTGAACAATGTGTTGGGATGGGTGGTCTTCGTCGTTGCGGCGATTACCTATATCCTGACTTTGGAGTCGACCGCCAGTTTTTGGGACTGCGGTGAATTTATAGCTTCGGGATATAAACTGGAAGTGGGTCACCCGCCGGGAAACCCCATCTTCATGTTGACGGCCCGCTTCTTTGCCAACTTTGCCTCTTCGCCCTCGGGGGTAGCCTACATGGTCAACCTCATGTCGGGATTGTTGAGTGCCGCCACCATCTTGCTGCTGTTCTGGACCATCACCCGTCTGGCACAGAAGGTTGTGCTGCGTGAGGGCGAGACCGTCGAGACCATGTCGATGGGTCAGATGATTGCCATTCTGGGTTGCGGTGTGGTAGGTGCTCTGGCCTATGCCTGGTCCGATACCTTCTGGTTCTCGGCCGTAGAGGGCGAGGTTTATGCCTACTCCTCTTTCTGTACGGCACTCGTATTCTGGCTGATTCTCAAATGGGAGAGCGTAGCCGACGAGCCGCACTCCAACCGCTACATCATACTCATCGCCTACATCATCGGCGTGTCGATTGCGGTGCACCTGCTCAACTTGCTGTGTATCCCTGCCATCGTGCTGGTTTATTACTACCGCAAGTTCAAGAATACCAACCTGAAGGGCTCCATCATTGCCCTGTTGCTCTCGTTTGTGCTCATCGTGCTGCTGCTCTACGGACTGGTTCCCGGTTTCGTCGAGGTGGCCAGCTGGGTCGAACTGCTCTTTGTCAATGTCTTCCACCTGCCTTTCAACAGCGGTGTGGTATTCTACTTCTTCCTGATTGTAGGGGTTATCGCTTGGGCCATCTACGAGACTTACGCCCAGCGCAGCGAGAAGTTGATGAAGATTTCGTTCTTCATCAGTATCGTGCTGGTAGGTATCCCCTTCATCGGCGACGGTTATGTGATTGGCATCATCCTCTCGCTGGCCCTGGCCTACTACCTCTTCTTCATGCGCAAGCGTCCGTCGGTAGTGACCATGAACACGATTCTGCTCTCGTTGTTCGTCATCTTCATCGGCTACTCGTCGTATGCCTTGATTATGATACGTTCGACGGCCAACACGCCCATGGATCAGAACTCGCCCGAAGACATCTTCAGCCTCTCGGGTTACCTCAACCGCGAGCAGTATGGCGACCGTCCGCTCTTCTACGGGCAGACCTTCCCCGCCGAGGTGTTGCGCGATGCCAACGGTACGGCCGTGTCGACCCAGGGGAAACCCATCTGGAAGAAGAAACTGAAATCGTCGCCCGACGATCCCGACCGCTACATCATCACCGGGCACGACGAACACTACAAATACGAACCCGAGTTGTGCATGCTCTTCCCCCGCATGTACAGCGACAAGGCCGAACATATATCGGCTTATAAGGAGTGGACCAACTTCAAGGGCCGCCCCGTACAGGTGAAGACTCCCGACGGTACCAAGACGGTGATGAAGCCCACCTTCGGCGAAAACCTCGCCTTCTTCCTCGACTACCAGCTCAACTACATGTACTGGCGTTATTTCATGTGGAACTTCGCCGGCCGTCAGAACGATATTCAGGGCCACGGCGAAGTGCAGAACGGTAACTGGATAAGCGGCTTCAACTTCATCGACAAGCACATTGCCGGCGACCAGACCAACCTGCCCGACGACCTGAAGAACAATGCCGGCCGCAACGTTTTCTACATGATGCCGTTGTTGCTCGGTCTCATCGGTCTCTTCTTCCAGGCCTTCTCGGGCAAGAAGGGTATCGAGAGCTTCTGGGTCACCTTCTTCCTCTTCTTCATGACGGGTATCGCCATTGTCATCTACCTCAACCAGACGCCTTACCAGCCGCGTGAGCGCGACTACGCCTATGCCGGTTCGTTCTACGCGTTTGCCATCTGGATCGGGTTGGGTGTCGCCGCCATCTGGCGTGGCCTCAACTACCTGGCCAAGACGACCGACGAGCAGCCCAAGTCGACGGCGACTGCCGTGGTGGCTTCGCTCCTGTGCTTGTGTGTGCCCTTGCAGATGGTGAGCCAGACGTGGGACGACCACGACCGTTCGGGCCGCTATGTCTGCCGCGACTTCGGTATGAACTACCTCTCGAGTGTCGACGAGAACGCCATTCTCTTCACCAACGGCGATAACGATACCTTCCCCTTGTGGTATGTACAGGAGGTCGAGGGCTATCGCACCGATGTGCGGGTGTGCAACCTCTCGTATCTGCAGACCGACTGGTACATCGACCAGATGAAGCGTCCGGCCTACGAATCGGCAGCACTGCCCATCTCGGCCGACGAGTCGAAGTATGCCTATGACGTGCGTTCCTACAACTACGTAATCAACCGTCTGGCCGACTCGATTACGGTACGCAACGCACTCGACTATCTCTATAGCGATGAGTCGTGGACCAAGGATGTGCCGGGATACGGTGCCCTCAACCACCTGCCCACCAACCAGCTCTATATACCGGTCGATGCTAATGCCGTGGTGGCTTCGGGTACGGTAGCTCCCGCATTGAAGGACAGCATCGTTTCGCGCATTGTGCCCGACTTCTCCAACAAGCGGGGATTCACCATGAGCGAAATCGCCTCGCTCGACATCATCAACACCAATGCCGAGCAGGGCTGGAAACGCCCCGTCTATTTTGCCGTGACGGTGGGTAACAGCTACTACCTGGGTCTCGAGGACTACTTCTCGCGTACCGGTCTGGCCTATCAGGTGGTACCTTTGAAAGGGGTCAACAACAACATCAATACCGACAAGATGTACGACAATATGGTCAACCGCTTCCGCTGGGGCGGTATCGACCAGGTGACGAAAGAGCATCCGCTCTATCTCGACGAGAACGTGCGCCGCATGTGCAATACCATCCGTATGATGTTTGCCGACCTGGTAGAGCAGCTTATCAAGGAGGGCAAGAACGAAAAGGCCCTGACGGCTCTGAACCTTATCATGGAGAAGATTCCGGGCTGGCAGGTAACTCACGACCTTACGTCGCTGTCGTTCGGTCAGTCCTACCTCGAACTGGGCGAAACGGCCAAGGGCGAGGCTCTGCTCAACGAGATTCTTGAAAACTCGGCCGGCTACCTCAACTGGTACAAAGACCTCACTCCGGGTCAGCTCCGCTCCATCCGCAACGATTACGAGAAGCATGTCTACATCGTTCATGCTATCAACGAGCTGAGTACAGCCTACGGACTTACCGATTTGCAAAACAAGATTGCATCGCGTTTTGCCGTTCGGGAGTAATCGAATATAATCCTTTACGGGAGAGTGTCGGGGAGCTTGTTTCGCCGATTCTCTCCCGATTTTTTTCGTTAGATATATCATTTATGTTTATAGAGCAACCCCCGTTTTTTTATCGGATGCTGTTCCCCGAGGCCATCTGGCGCATCCCGGGCGATCGGAAGACCGTCTACCTGACATTCGACGACGGTCCTATTCCCCAGGTTACGCCGTGGGTGCTCGATGTTCTCGACTACTATTCGGTAAAGGCGACTTTCTTTTGTGTGGGCGAAAATGTGGCTCGCAATCCCAACCTCTTCCAGGAGTTGAGGCACAGGGGGCACCAGGTGGGCAACCACACGATGAATCACATACAGGGCATGTCGACCCCGCCCGAGAAATATGTGCGCAACGTGCTCAATGCCCACGACCTGATTCAGAGCCAACTCTTCCGTCCGCCCCACGGACACATGCTCCCCGGGCAGGCCAACCTGTTGAAAAAGGATTTCAGCATCATCATGTGGGATGTGGTGACTCGCGATTATAGCAACAAGCTCACAGGCGAACAGGTATTCGGCAACGTGAAGCGCTATGCCCGCAACGGCTCCATCATTGTGTTTCACGACTCGATCAAGGCCGAGCGCAACCTGCACTATGCCTTGCCCCGAACCATAAACTGGCTGCGCGAAAATGGATTCATCTTCCGCACCCTTTGAGTGGCGAGAGCAGATTCGTAGCGAAGCCCTTCGGTTGGGTTTCGATGCGTGTGGCTTCGCTCGGGTCGACGAGGTAGAGCCCCGGGCCCGCGAGGCTTATCGCCGCTGGCTGGACGAGGGCAGGCAGGCCCAGATGGACTATCTGGGCAACTACCTCGACTTGCGCGATCATCCGGCCCTTCTCTACCCGGGAGCCCGCACCATCGTATGCGTGGCGCTCAACTACTATCCGGCCCGTTTCCAGCCGCAGGAGCATCCTCAGTTTGCCTACTATGCCTATGGCCGCGATTACCACGAGGTGATGCGCGACAAGCTGCGGCAGCTCGCCGCTTTCGTGGCCCCTCTCTCGGGCGATGCCGGGCGGGTGTGTTGCGATACCGCCCCTGTGCGCGAACGCTATTGGGCCGTGCAGGCCGGTCTGGGATTTATCGGCAGGAATGCCCAGTTGATTATCCCCGGTAAGGGCTCTTACTTCTTTCTGGGCGAGTTGCTTACGACACTCGCCTTGCCCCCCGACAAACCCTTGTCCAACCGCTGCGGCGACTGCTTGCTCTGCCGGGAGCATTGCCCTGTGGGGGCGCTCGATGAGCCGGGGCAGGTCGATGCCCGCCGCTGCATTTCGTGCCAGACCATCGAAAACCGCGGCGAGATACCGCCCGCGGTGGCTGACCGGATGGGCAACCGGGTCTATGGCTGCGACACCTGCCAGCAGTGCTGTCCCTGGAATCGGGCGGCTACTCCTTCGACGCACCCCGAGTTCGCCCCCTCGGACGAACTGCTCGCTCTCGACGCCGCCCGTTTCGAGGCGTTGACTCCCGACGATTTCAACCGCATATTCCGCCATTCGGCCGTGCGCCGGGCCAAGTATGCGGGGCTCATGCGCAACTTTGCCGTGTGGAAGAAAAACCGTAAATCGTGACGAATCGGCACAAAACGATACCATCGTACCCCCTTCGCACCGATAGCCGGCTCTATCCTGTTCCCTTTTGAAATACATCCCTTGAGTGAGGGTAAAAAGAAACGAGGGCCCCACACCGATGTGTGGAACCCTCGCTATGCGGTTCGAAAGATTTTGGCTTTCGAGTGAGATTACTTCAGCAAGCTGTCGGGGTCGAGGTTGTTGTGCTCGATGTCGAGGAAGTATTTGTAGGTACCCACTTTCAGCTCGGCCGTAGCGGCATCGTCGCATACGATGATGCTCTTGGGGTGCATTTGCAGAGCCGTGATGGTCCACATTTGCGAAACGCCGCCCTCTACGCCCTGTTGCAAGGCACGAGCCTTGTTGTGGCCGTTGACAATGATGAGTACGTTGCGGGCAGCCATGACGGTACCTACACCCACGGTGAGCGCCGTTTTGGGCACGAGGTTGGTATCGCCGCCGAAGAAGCGCGAGTTGGCGATGATGGTGTCTTGCGTCAGGGTTTTCACACGTGTGCGCGAGGTAAGCGACGAACCCGGTTCGTTGAAGGCGATGTGGCCGTCGGGGCCTACGCCGCCCAGGAAGAGTTCGATACCGCCGTAGGAGGCGATTTTAGCCTCGTAGCGGGCACACTCCTCTTCGGGGTTGGCAGCGTTGCCGTTGAGGATATTGACGTTCTCGGGACGGATGTCGATGTGCGAGAAGAAGTTGCTCCACATGAAAGTGTGGTAGCTCTGCTCGTGATCTTCGGGCAGGTTGCAATATTCGTCCATGTTGAAGGTAACGACGTTGCGGAACGACACGATACCTTTCTTGTTCAACTCGATGAGGTGTTTGTACATGCCCAGCGGCGACGAGCCGGTGGGGAGGCCCAGTACGAAAGGCTTCTCTTCGGTAGGGTTGAATTTATTGATGCACGATGCCACATAGTTAGCGGCCCAACGCGAAACTGCATCATAGGTTGGTTCGATAATCAGTCTCATGATTTTATAGATTTTTATGGATTTTAGCTTTCCCCAAAAGTAATCATTTTTTGGCAAGTATCGACCGGCGGGTGAAAATTTTGTGTATTTTTCTAAAAATCGAATATACTTCCATCATTTTTCACCTTTTTTGTGTGGAAAAAATGTAAAGGAATCATTAAGTTTGTAACTCAAAAATACTATCGCGATGAAAACAAATCTTAGTTCTCAAATTAAACTGGACCGTATACCCAAACGGTATTACGATCCTGACGGTGAGTTGGAACTCGCGGCTCTGACGCGGGAAGAAAAGGTCTATACCAAAATCTTCGAAGGTTCCGACGAAGGTTCGGTATATGTGGCTCACGACATTGCCGAGTTGATTCAGAAATGCAAGGCCGAACATCGCCATTGCGTTCTCGCTTTGGGTTCGGGTGCAGCCACTCACTCGGTCTATGCCGAACTGGTGCGCATGTATCAGGCCGGAGAAATCAGCTTCTCGAATGTAATCGTGTTCAACATCGGTGAATACTATCCCTTGGCCGAAGGTGCTCCCGGTACCATGAGCCTCTTGAAAGAGCTTTTGCTCGACAAGGTGAATATCGACCCCGAGAATATCCACACGCCCAGCAAGATGGTTTCGAAAGAAGATCTCTTCGCATACTGCAAGAAATACGAGGAAGAGATCGAAGCCTGCGGCGGTATAGACCTGGCTCTGTGCGAAATCGGTGCCGTGGGTAATCTCGCCTTCAACGAACCGGGTTCGCAGCTCAACTCGTCGTGCCGTCTCATGTTGCTCGGTAGCGATGCCCGTCACGTGGCTTCGTCGCAATTCAATTCGAACGAGAATGTTCCCCGCTGTGCCATCACGCTGGGTATCTCGAACCTCATGTCGGCCCGTCGTATCATCTGCGTGGCCTGGGGTGAAAATCGCGCCAACATCGTGAAACGCACCATCGAGGGCGAAGTGACCGACCTCATTCCCTCTTCCTTCCTGCAGACCCATCGTCGTGCCAAAGTGGTGCTCGACCTTTCGGCTGCCGAGGCTTTGACGCGCATCAGCCGTCCGTGGCTCGTAACGTCGTGCGAATGGGACGAGAAACTCATCCGTCGGGCCATTGTTTGGCTCTGCAAGGTGACGGGTAAACCCATCTTGAAACTGACCGACAAAGACTACAACGACAACGGCTTGAGCGAACTCGTTGCCCTCTACGGTTCGGCCTACAACGTAAACATCCGCATCTTCAACTCGCTGCAACATACCATTACCGGTTGGCCCGGTGGTAAACCCAATGCCGACGACACTTTCCGTCCCGAGCGTGCTACTCCGTATCCCAAACGGGTTATCGTATTCAGCCCGCACCCCGACGACGATGTGATCTCGATGGGTGGTACCCTCAAACGTCTTGCCGTACAGAAACACGATGTACACGTGGCTTACGAGACTTCGGGCAACATTGCCGTAGGCGACGAAGATATGATGCGTTACATCATGCTTATCGACAACATCGCCAAGAAGTTCAAGTTCGATACCCCCGAGCTTCTGAAAGAGAGCAGCGAAATCCACAAATTCATCGAGCAGAAGAAAGACGGTGAGTCCGATACGCCCGATATTCGCTTTATCAAGACAATGATTCGTCGGGGCGAGGCTCGTACCGCCTGCAAATACATCGGCATCAAGCCCGAGAATGTTCACTTCCTGAACCTCCCCTTCTACGAGACGGGTACCATTAAGAAAGGCGATTTGACCGAAGCCGATATTCAGATTGTAAAAGACCTGATCGAGTCGGTTAAACCGCACCAGATTTTCGTAGCCGGCGACTTGGCCGACCCGCACGGAACTCACAAGGTTTGCCTCGATGCCGTTCTGGCCGCTATCGACGAAATCAAGGACGAAGAGTGGATGAAAGATTGCCGCATCTGGATGTATCGTGGTGCCTGGGCCGAATGGGAAATCGACCACATCGAAATGGCTGTGCCCCTGAGCCCCGAAGAGCTGCGTCAGAAACGTAACTCGATTCTCAAACACCAGTCGCAGATGGAGAGCGCTCCCTTCCTGGGCGATGACGAGCGTCTGTTCTGGCAACGTGCCGAGGATCGTAACAAAGCTACGGCCGACCTCTACGCCAGCCTCGGTCTGGCTTCGTACGAGGCCATCGAAGCCTTTGTAGAATATCATCCCATACGATAATCCGTAACCTGTATAGAGGGGCTGTATCGGCGTGATGCAGCCCCTTTTCTTTAAATAAGAAGAGACAACAAGAGGCAATACTTGTTTCGGGGACTGTTGCACAATGCCCCGGGGGACTGTAAGAACCGGGGACCCTTCGTTTGCAAAGATCATACACACATACCTCATGTAAATATACCTATGAAACCACACCGAATTATCCTGATACGTCATGGCGAATGCTATGCCAATACCGACGAAAGCCAGTTTGCCACCGAACCCGACTACACGATAGAGCTGACTCCCCGAGGTCTCGAGCAGGCTCGTGAGGCAGGTGAAGCCCTGAAGGCGTTGGTTGGTGACGAACCGCTCTATTTCTATGTGTCGCCCTTCTGGCGCACCCGTTCTACCTTTGAGCAGGTGGCCCGGGCCTTTCCCCGTCGTCAGTTCGACTACAACGAGGAGCCCCGCCTCAGAGAGCAGGAGTGGGGCTACCTGCGCACCTATGCCGAGCTGAAGCGGTTGAAAGAGGAGCGTCGCCGCTACGGCACGTTTTACTACCGGTTTCCGGGCGGCGAGGCCGGCACCGATGTCTACGACCGCATCAACGACCTGCTGGGGTCGCTGCATCGCGATTTCCGCAGCCCCGACTTCCCGCCCAACTGTGTACTCATCACCCACTCGCTGGCCATACGCCTCTTTGTGATGCGGTGGTTTCACCTCACGGTCGAGGAGTTTGAAGAGATGGCTTCGCCCCGGAATGGCGACTTGGTGATACTCGAGTATGACGATGCCGCTCAGGAATACCGATTGACGACGCCGCTCGCCCGGAATTCCGACACGGTGTTCCGTCGGCGGCCTATCCGGTTGCCCGACGAGTAATCGGAATCGGTGCGACGAAAAAGATCGTTTCCAGCTCTCGCGTTATAAACACAATACCCCCGAGGCGCGGGTGGCCTCGAGGGTATCGGTTATTAATCGCATTCGACGGTTTAATTATACATATTCGGCCCAGTTGGTAAGAGCCATATCGCCCGATTTCAGGAACTCGTTGTGGAATCCGAAGGCGGCCTTCAGGTTGTGAGGCGTGTGGCCTTTGCCCAGTTTCAGGTAGTCCCACAACAGCTCTTTGTACATGGGGTGAACGCAGTTCTCGATGATGGTGTGAGCGCGTTGGATGGGCGATTTGCCGCGGAGGTCGGCTACACCCTGCTCGGTGATGAGCACCTGTACCGAGTGTTCGCTGTGGTCGAGGTGCGAAACCATGGGTACGATGGCGCTGATTTTGCCACCTTTGGCAATCGAGGGGCAGGTGAATATCGAGAGGTAGGCATTGCGGGTGAAGTCGGCCGAGCCGCCGATGCCGTTCATCATCTTGGTACCGGTTACGTGGGTCGAGTTCACGTTGCCGAAGATGTCGGCCTCGAGGGCGGTGTTCATGGTGATGAGGCCCAGTCGGCGTACGATTTCGGGGTGATTCGATATTTCGCCCGGTCGCATGATGATTTTGTCGTGGAAGAAGTCGATGTTGCTGAACACCTCGTCTTGTTTGCCGTCGCTTATCGTCATGGAGCAGCAGCTGGCAAATTTGCATTTACCCTCTTTCATCAGGTCGATAACGGCATCTTGTATCACCTCGGTGTACATTTCGAAGGCGGGGATGTCGGGGTTGGAGCCCAGACTGCCCAGCACGGCGTTGGCGATGTTGCCTACACCCGATTGCAGCGGCAGGAATTGGGGCGGGATGAGGCCGGCTTTCAACTGGCTTACGAGGAAGTCGCACACGTTGTTTCCGATCTTCATGGTGGTCTCGTCGGCCGGGGTGAAGGGTTTCACGCCGTCGAGCTTGTCGCTTTCGACGATGCCCACGATTTTCTTCGGGTCTACTTTAATGATAGGAGCACCGATACGGTCGCTGGGTTTGTAGATGGGAATCTCGCGACGGTAGGGCGGGTCGAGCGGTTGGTAAATGTCGTGCATGCCCCGCAGCTCTTTGGGGTCGTGGTGGTTCAGTTCGATGATGATTTTATCGGCCAGCGCGCAGAAGGTGGGAGTAGCACCCACACCGTTGCCCAGCAGGATTTCTCCGTTGGGGGTTACCTCGGTAGCTTCGACGATGGCCACGTTTACCTTGCCCAGAAATCCGTAACGCAGGTTTTGCGCCAGGTGCGAGAGGTGCATGTCGAAGTAGGCAATCTCGTTGGAGTTGACGGCTGCACGGGTATCTTTGTGCGACTGGTAGGGTGTACGGCTTCTGATGGCTTTTGCACGGGTGAGGGCGCCGTCTACGTAGTCGCTGGTCGAGGCACCGGTGTAGACGCCAATCTGGAAGGGGCGCCCGGCTGCATGTTCGGCCTCGGCCCGTTGGGCGATGGCGACAGGGACTACTTTGGGGGTACCTGCTGCAGTAAAGCCACTAAATCCTACATTATCGTTGTGGTGAACGAATTGAGCCGCTTCTTCGGCGGTAATAAAATTAAATGCCATATCTATGATAAATTTTGTTGTTTTTGAGATATTTCAAGGTTAAGGTGTTTCTCGGTTTCAGTATTTTCTATTCAGTATTTCTGCAGCGATGACCGCTTTTCGCCAATCTATATCGCTTATATCTATTGATTCAGTCTCTGCTTCGGATTCCTGTACCGGTACGGTTTGTGTCACGGGTCGGGCAGATGTTTGCGGACGGGCGAGCGCCGATTTTCCCTCCTCCTCGGGTGTCAGTATTGTTGCTGCCGGTTCGGGTTTTGGGACGGTCGCAGCCGGCTGTTCTGCAGGTCGAGGCTGTGGTCGCCATTCGGTTTGAGGTTCTCTTCGCTCCAGGGGCTGCACCTGAGGGCGGCGAGACGGTTGCGGCTGCGCTCTTCGGGGAGCTCGGGGGATATATTCATCGGCCTCGTGAGCCTTTCGCTCCTCCTCTTCGTGAGCTCGGCGCAGCTCTGCGAAAATTTCGTCCAGGGTAAGTGGTGTGGAAGCATCTCGACTCTCTTCCTGCTCTTCTCGCTGAGGGGTCTGAGTGGAGGCTTCGGGAAAGATGGTTCGACCAGGTTGTCTTCCCGGTTGATTTTTAGAGCTTTGTTGCTTTTTGGAACCAACGGAATTGATGGCAAGAATGACCACCCCGATGATTATAGCGACGATTATCTCTGAAAAATCCATCTCTTTTTACTATTTTTGTCCTCAAATATAGAGTTTTATTGAGAATCTTCCAAATTTTGGAGCTCTATAAAATAACTAAGAGCTGTTTCTCAACAACTCTTAGCCGATTTAACCTAAACCTTAACTATGAAAAAATTTCATGTAATGTGATTGCAAAGAAAATAATTATTTTTTAAAAAACAAATTTTAGAAAAGAAAATATTATTTTTTTGTCGATTTTGTTGATAAATTAAAATTAAATGAAGAATAAAACGGATAGAATGAAAAATATGGAAGCGACTGAAACCCCCGTTGGGCAGCCGGTTGCAGAGAAGAAACTCTTTATCGAAACTTATGGTTGCCAGATGAATGTGGCCGACAGCGAGGTGGTGGCTTCGATCATGCAGATGGCTGGTTACACCTTGTGCGATAATATCGAGGATGCCGATGCCATTTTCGTCAATACCTGCTCCATTCGCGACAATGCCGAGCAGAAGGTGCTCTCGCGTCTGGCCTACTTCCAGTCGTTGCGCAAGCATCACAAGCATTTGGTGGTAGGGGTGTTGGGCTGCATGGCCGAGCGGGTGCGCGAGCAACTCATTGCCGAGAACGGTGTCGATTTGGTGGCTGGTCCCGATTCGTACCTCGACTTGCCCAATCTGGTAGGGGCTGCCGAGCATGGCGAGAAGGCGGTGAACGTAGAGCTCTCGACTACCGAGACCTATCGCGAGGTGATTCCCTCGCGCATCGGGTTGAACCGCATTTCGGGTTTTATCTCCATCATGCGGGGGTGCAATAATTTCTGCTCCTATTGTATTGTACCCTATACCCGCGGGCGGGAGCGCAGCCGTGAGCCCGAGAGCATTCTGGGCGAACTGGCCGACCTCAAGGCCAAGGGCTTCAAGGAGGTGACGCTGCTGGGGCAGAATGTCAACTCGTATCGCTACGAGCGGGCCGACGGCACGGTGGTCGATTTTCCCGCCCTGCTGGCTCTGGTGGCCCAGGCTGCCGGCGAGATGCGGGTACGCTTCACCACGTCGCACCCCAAGGACATGAGCGACGAGACCCTCCACGTCATCGCCGCCTGGCCCAACCTGTGCCACCACATACACCTGCCGGTACAGTCGGGCAGTAACCGCATTCTGAAACTGATGAACCGCAAGTATACCCGCGAATGGTATCTCGACCGCATTGCCGCCATCCGTCGCATCTTGCCCGATTGCGGCATCACGACCGACATGTTCAGCGGCTTCCACTCCGAAACCGAAGAGGATTTCGAAGAGACCCTCTCGCTCATGCGCGAGGTAGGATTCGACTCGTCGTTCCTCTTCAAATACTCCGAGCGTCCCGGTACGTATGCCTCGAAGCATCTGCCCGACGATGTACCCGAGGAGGTGAAGATTGCCCGCCTGCAACGCATGATCGACTTGCAGAACGAGCTCTCGCTCGAGAGCAACCGCCGCGACATCGGCCACGAGTTCGAAGTGCTGGTCGAGGGTTTCTCGAAGCGTTCGCGCGAACAGCTCTTCGGCCGCACCTCGCAAAACAAGGTGGTGGTCTTCGACAAGGGCAACCACCGTATCGGCCAGTTGGTACGGGTACGGGTGACCGACGCCTCGTCGGCTACCCTGCTGGGCGAAGCGTTGGACTAAACTCCCGAGTGTCTTATGGAAAAAGTGGTTAAAGATAAGCTGTGGACACCCAGCTTCTGTGTGGTGGTGGCCGGGAACTTCCTGCTCTTTTTTGCCTTCTACCTGCTGTTGCCGGTATTGCCCATGTATTTGAGCGAGGCCTTTGCCGCCAGCCGTTCCTCGGCCGGTTTCATACTCTCGTCTTATACCATCACTGCCCTGATGATACGCCCCTTTGCCGGGTATATGGTCGACACCTTTCCCCGCAAGCCGCTGCTGCTCATCTGCTATTTTGTCTTTTTGCTCTTCTTCGGCGGCTATCTGCTGGCCGGCACGCTGCTCCTGTTTGCCATCATTCGGGCCGGGCACGGGGTAGCATTCGGTCTGCTCACCGTCTCGAACAGTACGGTGGCTATCGACGTGATGCCCTCGTCGCGACGGGGCGAAGGCATAGGCTACTACGGGGTGAGCAACAATCTGGCCATGGCTGTCGGGCCCACACTTTCACTTTATATACACGATGCTTATGCCAACTTCGACTATATCTTTTTGCTCTCGATGGTATCGGCTACTATCGGACTGATTGCCGTTTCGACCATCAAGATGCCCTACCGGCGCGACCCGGTACCCGAGAAGCCGCCCATCTCGCTCGACCGGTTTCTGCTGCTGAGGGGTATGCCCGAAGCGGTTACGCTCATCTTCTATTCGTTCAGCTACGGGGTGCTGTCGACCTATCTGGCTGTCTATGGCAAGGAGGAGCTGGGCATCGAGTCGGGGGCCGGGTTCTTCTTCATTCTGCTGGCTATCGGCCTTATCCTGTCGAGGCTCGCCTCGGGGCAATGGCTCAATCGCGGTTTCGTTACCCGCAACATCTTCGTGGGCATGTTGCTGTCGCTGCTCGGTTACCTCATCTTCGTAGGGGTGCGTAACGAGTGGGGCTACTACGGTGCGGCGGTGGTGCTGGGTTTGGGTTACGGCTGCATCTGTCCGGCTTATCAGACGATGTTTATCAATCTGGCTCCCAATAATCAGCGGGGTACAGCCAACTCGACCTACCTCACAGCCTGGGACTTGGGGGTAGGGCTGGGGGTCCTTATCGGCGGGCAGATTGCCGACCTCACCAATTATGCTACGGTCTATGCTACCGCTTGTGTGCTCTGCACGATAGGGTACCTGCTCTTCCGGTTCAAGACGGCAGCCCATTTCGAAAAATATAAGTTGCGATAGAAAATATTAAAATATGTGAACAAAAAGAGCGATTTCGCCCAGATAGACTTTATTTTGCATAAAATTTGGGCTAATAATATCCTTTTGTTTTCTGGTTCGTTAAAAGAAAGGGGTAGGAACGTCGAAATAGGTGTCTAACAGAGGCGTAAAATCCTCACAGAACAAAAGGCTTGATTTGGTAAAAAAGAGAGATATGAACAACAAGGCTTCTTTCAGCAAACGGATTTCTTTTCTGAATGCTCGAATGACTTCGACATTAAGCGTGTCGCTGGTCCTTTTCATCTTGGGGATTATGGTCTTGATGGGCTTTTTGGCCAACAATCTCTCCCGTCATGTCAAGGAGAATATAGGCTTCTCGATTGTCCTCAACGAGTCGGCCGGCGAACAACAGGTGCACCAGTTGCAACGCATGCTCGAGCGGGCCGACTATGTGAAGGCTGCTCAGTACATCTCGAAAGAGGATGCCCTGAAGGAGGTGATGATCGAGTTGGGCGAAAATCCCGAAGATGTGTTGGGGGTCAATCCCTTGCAATCGTCGATCGAGGTCAAGCTCAAAGCCGACTATGCCAACACCGACAGTCTCTCGGTTATCGAGAAAGGTCTTCGCGACCAGGTAATCGTGAGCGACATCCTCTATCAGAAAGACCTCATTCAGTCGGTCAACGACAACATGAGCCGCATCGGCCTCATCTTGCTGGCGTTGGCCATTGTGCTGATGATTATATCGTTTGCGCTGATTAGCAATACCATCCGGTTGGGTGCCTACTCCAAGCGATTCCTCATTCACACGATGAAGCTGGTAGGTGCTACCCCGGCCTTCATACGGAGGCCATTTATTGTCTCCAATGTCATCAACGGCATTGTGGCCTCGGTCATTGCCATGCTGCTCCTCTCGGGGTGTGTCTATTACCTCATGTCCGAGATGGAAAACTTCACGACACTTGTGTCGGTACCCATGATGCTGCTGGTATTCCTCACCGTGCTGGTGCTGGGTATTATCCTGTCGGCCGTCTCGGCCTATTGGGCCGTGAACCGTTATATCCGCATGGATAGAGACGACTTGTATTATGTGTGATAAAAAAACAGTATAACCATATGAAATCTCAAGAAAAGAAATCGGCACCGGTGCTTTCCGACACGGAGCAAAAGGCCTCGTTTGCTCTGGGAAAAGCCAATATTAAGCTCATTGCCATATCGTTTGCCGTGATTGTTATCGGTTTCCTGCTGATGCTGGGGCCCGGTACTACCCCCGAGGCATATAACCCCGACATCTTCAGTTTTCGTCGCATTGTGCTGGCCCCCGGCATAGCCTTCGTGGGGTTTGTCTTCATGGTCTATGCAATCATGCACAACTCTAAAAAGAGACAATAAGGCAGTTTGATATTTCTGTTTAAATTTTCAAGAAAGTGGATTTTTTAGAAACGATTATTATCGCCATTGTAGAGGGACTGACCGAGTTTTTACCCGTTTCCTCTACGGGGCACATGATTATTACACAGAGTGTTCTGGGTGTAGAAAGTACTCCCTTTGTAAGGGCATTTACGGTCATTATACAGTTCGGTGCTATCTTGTCGGTGGTATGTCTCTATTGGAAACGGTTTTTCCGGCTCAATCGCACTCCGCTCCCGGGCAATCCCTCGGCCTTGCGGCGTTTCCTGCACACCTACGATTTTTACTGGAAGTTGCTGGTGGCATTCATCCCCGCTGCCATATTCGGTTTGCTCTTGGGCGACTGGATTGATACCCTGCTCGAAAACGTGGTAGTCGTTGCCGTCATGCTGGTTATTGGCGGTATCTTCATGCTCTTCTGCGACCGGATATTCAACAAGGGCAGCGACAACACCGAGCTTACCGAGAAACGAGCATTTTACATAGGATTGTTCCAATGTATCGCCATGATACCGGGTGTATCGCGTTCGATGGCGACCATCGTGGGCGGTATGGCACAGAAACTTTCGCGCAAGGCGGCAGCCGAGTTCTCGTTCTTTCTGGCTGTTCCCACCATGTTTGCGGCAATGGCATACAAGATGCTGAAGCTGTTTTCAGAACCTGAAGGAGCCGATTTGATTATGAACAACATGGGTACTTTGTTGTTGGGCAACGTAGTTGCCTTTGTGGTAGCCTTGCTGGCCATCAAGTTTTTCATCGGTTTCGTTACCCGCTATGGATTCAAGGCCTTCGGGTGGTATCGTATAATAGTGGGTGGTGTGATTCTCGTCATGTTGTTGACGGGACATAACTTAACGATTATGTAATGTGTAATGGATTTTAACGAAGGCGAAATCATATATATCGACAAACCGCTGCATTGGACCTCGTTCGATGTCGTCAAGCGAATCCGTTTGCGAATCTTGCGCAGGCTCAAGCAGAAGAAACTGAAAGTGGGTCATGCCGGTACACTCGACCCCCTGGCTACGGGAGTGATGATTGTCTGCACCGGGCGGGCCACGAAACGCATCGAGGAGTTTCAGTATCATACCAAAGAGTATATCGCCACCTTGCAGTTGGGTGCGACTACCCCCTCGTTCGACCTGGAGACCGAAATCGATGCACACTACCCGCACGAGCACATCACCCGCGAGAGCGTAGAGCGAACATTACCGCGTTTTGTCGGTTCCATTATGCAGGTGCCTCCCTCCTATTCGGCTTGTAAGATCGATGGGCGCAGAGCCTACGACATGGCGCGCAAGGGGCAGGAGGTAGAGCTTAAACCCAAGGAGCTGGTTATCGACGAAATCGAGCTGCTCTCCTGCGAATTGCCCCTTATCCGGATACGGGTCGTTTGCAGCAAGGGTACTTACATACGGGCTCTTGCCCGCGACATCGGGGCGGCCCTCGGCAGTGGAGCTCATCTGGTGGGGCTTGTGCGTACACGGGTGGGCGATGTGACGCTCGCCGATTGCCTGTCGGTCGATGAGGTGGCCCGAATGATCGACGAGGCCCCCTTGACAACCTCCGAAGAAGATAAAAACGAAGAAAGTAATAACGAACAAATATGAAACTGTCCCAATTCAAATTTAAATTGCCCGAAGCGCAAATCGCTCAATACCCGGCAAAAAACCGGGACGAGTCCCGGTTGATGGTAATCGACCGGAAAACGGGAAAGATTGAACACCGCATCTTCAAAGAGATTATCGACTATTTCGAAGAGAAAGATGTGTTTGTATTCAACGACACCAAAGTCTTTCCTGCACGCCTCTATGGCAATAAAGAAAAAACCGGTGCCAAAATCGAGGTATTCCTTCTGCGCGAGCTCAACGAAGAGAATCGCCTGTGGGACGTTCTGGTAGAGCCGGCCCGTAAGATACGTATCGGCAACAAACTCTATTTCGGCGACGACGACTCGATGGTGGCCGAGGTAATCGACAATACCACCTCGCGCGGCCGTACGTTGCGATTTCTCTACGACGGCTCGCACGACGAGTTCAAAGAGGCCCTCTACAAACTGGGCGAGATGCCTTTGCCGGCCTATATCACCCGTCCGGTCGAGGAGCTCGATGCCGAGCGTTATCAAAATATCTTTGCTCGCCACGAAGGGGCTGTGGTCACTCCCGCTGCCGGGCTCCACTTCAGCCGTGAGCTGTTGAAGCGCATGGAGATTAAGGGCATCGACTACGGCTTCCTCACCCTCCATTCGGGCCTGGGTAACTTCCGTGAAATCGATGTCGAAGACCTTACCAAGCACAAAATGGACTCGGAGCAGCTGATTGTGACCCCCGAGCTCGTCGAGCTCGTCAACCACGCCAAGGATGGCGGCCACAAGGTGTGCGCCGTGGGTACCTCGGTGATGCGGGGTATCGAGAGTGCGGTCAGCACCGGCGGCCACATGAAGACCTACGACGGCTGGACCAACAAGTTCATTTTCCCGCCCTACGACTTTACGGTAGCCACCAGTCTGGTGACCAACTTCCACATGCCGCTTTCGACCATGCTGATGATGGTAGCGGCATTCGGCGGATATGAAATTGTCCTCGAGGCCTACGATGCTGCCCTCAAGGAGGGGTATCGTTTCGGTGCCTATGGCGACGCCATGCTCATTCTGTAATTGGTAAGATATCAGGGACGCTCTTGTCCCGGAAGATACAGAGAACCTTGTTGCACCTTGGGGACAAACGGTGCGGCAAGGTTCTCTCTCTTATAGAGAGATTACTATCTCGCCTTTTTTATTATGTTGCTGGAATAGATAACAATTTGGTTGATTCGATTGGATATCCGATTGAACAATGGAATAGATGCCTTTTTTGCTGTTTTATAGCAGTATAGTTTCCATATGGGAGTTGGTATGGGCCTCTATTCGTTGCTGGTTTCAGGAAACTTTTTTCTATTCTGGTTTTCAAAAGTTTCCCGAAAAAGGAAACTTTTGTCTCGAAATTTGTTGTTTGGTTATCGCGAATTTGTGTAACTTTGTACCCGCATTCCGGTTCGGCCCCGTTGTACGATGGTGTCGATAAAAAGGGAATCGGGTGAGAATCCCGAGCAGTCCCGCTGCTGTAATTCCTGTGAAAGTCCCGTGACACGAGCCACTGACGAGAATCTGTTTCTGTAATGTCGGGAAGGCGTCATCGGGGCAGGGAAGAGCCAGAAGACCTGCCGGAGTGAGAGAGAAGCAAAAGGACGTTCGAGGAGACGTCCGCAGTATCCAACCCTAAACAACTTATCAACATGGATTATGCAGGCATTACCATTGCCAAGCGCGATGGTGCCCAAGAGAGTTTCTCGATTGCCAAAATCGAGCGGGCTATTGCCAAGGCCTATCGGGCCGATGGTATCGACGACGAAACTGCGGTGAAACAGATTGCCGGCGAGGTGGCCGCCGCCATCGACAAGAGCGAGATTTCGGTCGAGGAGATTCAAGATCTGGTCGAGCGCCATCTGATGCGGCGCAACCCTTCGGTGGCCAAGCGCTTCATCATCTATCGCGAGTGGCGCACCAAGGAGCGCGAGAAACGCACCTCGATGAAGCAGGTGATGGACGGCATCGTGGCTGTCGAGAAGAACGACGTGAACCTGAGCAACGCCAACATGTCGTCGCATACGCCGGCCGGGCAGATGATGACCTTCGCCTCGGAGGTGACCAAGGATTACGCCTACAAGTATCTGGTGGGGGTGCGCTACGGGCGGGCGCACCGCGAGGGCGACATTCACATCCACGACCTCGACTACTATCCCACCAAGACGGCCACCTGCGTGCAGTACGACCTGGAGGATATTTTCAACCGCGGTTTCCATACCAAAAACGGAACCGTGCGCACGCCTCAGTCGATACAGAGCTACGCCACGCTGGCCACTATCGTGTTCCAGACCAACCAGAACGAGCAGCACGGCGGGCAGGCCATCCCGGCTTTCGACCACTTCATGGCACCGGGGGTGCTGAAGAGTTTCCGCAAACATCTCGAGACGGCCATCGACTTCATCTTGCGCCTGCATGGCGAGAGCGACCATCCGTCGCTGCGAGAGGCGATAGCCGACTCGGTCGCCTCGATAGCCGATACGGAGGTGCAACAGGCTGCACTGGCCGACCGCCTGCAGACTCTGGGCCTGACTCTCTCGGCCAATGAGTTGCGCACCGCCTGGACACAAAGCTACGAGACTACCCGCAAGGATACCCACCAAGCCATGGAGGGATTGGTGCACAACCTCAACACCATGCACTCGCGGGGTGGCAACCAGGTGGTTTTCAGTTCGATAAACTACGGTACCGATACCTCGCCCGAGGGGCGCATGGTCATACGCGAGCTGCTCTCGGCTACAACCGAGGGGTTGGGCCACGGCGAGGTGCCGGTCTTCCCGATACAGATTTTCAAGGTGAAGAATGGGGTATCGTATAGCGACGAGGATTATGCTGCGGCGATGGCCGACTTCGAGGGGGCGATGGCGGGACGTATCCCATTCAAGGCGCCCAACTTCGACCTGCTGCTCGAGTCGTGCCGGACCACGGCCACTTCGCTCTTTCCCAATTTCGTATTTCTCGATACCGACTACAACCGGAACGAACTTTGGCGGGCCGACGACCCCGACCGCTTCCGCTACGAGGTGGCCACGATGGGTTGCCGTACCCGGGTGTTTGAAAACCTGCACGGTGCGAAGAGTTCGTGGGGGCGGGGCAACCTCTCCTTTACCTCGATGAATATGCCGCGCCTGGCCATCGAGGCGCGTCGCGAGGCCGAAGAGCTGCACCCCGACGGCGACAAGCACGCCATCCGCCGCGAGGCCCGTATCCTCTTTCTCGAGAAGGTGCGCACCACCGCCTCGATGATTGCCGAGCAGTTGCACGAGCGGTACGAGTATCAGCGCAAGGCTCTCGCCCGTCAGTTCCCTTTCATGATGGGTAACGACGTGTGGAAGGGTGGCGGACGGCTGAATCCCGACGATGAGGTGGGCGACGTAATCAATAGCGGTACGCTGGGCATCGGTTTTATCGGCGGCCACAATGCCATGTGTGCCATCTACGGCGAGGGGCATGCCCGCAACGAGGAGGCCTGGCAGACGCTCTACGATGCCGTGATGGTGATGAACAACGTGGTCGAGGAGTACAAGAGCCGCTATGGGCTCAACTACTCGGTACTGGCCACGCCGGCCGAGGGTCTCTCGGGTCGCTTCACCCGTCTGGACCGCAAGCGCTACGGGGTTATCCCCGGCGTGACCGACCGCGACTACTACGTCAACTCGTTCCACATCGACGTGAAGGAGCCGGTGACCATCGTCGAGAAGATCCGTAAGGAGGCCCCCTTCCACGCCATTACGCGGGGCGGACACATCACCTATGTCGAGCTCGACGGCGAGGCGAAGAAGAATGTATCGGTCATCTTGAAAATCGTGAAGGTGATGCACGACGAGGGCATCGGTTACGGTTCGATAAACCACCCGGTCGATACCTGCCGTGCGTGCGGCTACCGGGGTGTCATCTATACGCAATGCCCGGTGTGCAAGAGCGAGAACATCTCGCGCATGCGTCGCATTACCGGCTACCTCACCGGCAGCCTCGAGTCGTGGAACTCGGCCAAGCAGGCCGAAGAGCGCGACCGGGTAAAACACAAGTAAATGGAAACACTGCACCTGATCAATGTCTACCCCGAGACCATCTCCGACGGTTTCGGGGTACGCTATTCCATCTATCTGGCCGGCTGTACGCACCATTGCCGGGGGTGCCACAATGCCGGCAGCTGGAATCCCCGGGCGGGCGAGCCGCTCACCGAGGCCTTGCTCAATCGCATCATCGCCGAAATCAGGTCCAATCCGTTGCTCGACGGCATTACCCTCTCGGGGGGCGACCCCTTTTACAATCCGCCGGCCCTGCTGGCTCTGTTGCGGCGCCTCAAGGCCGAGACGGGTTTGAATATCTGGTGTTATACGGGCTATACCTACGAGGTGCTGTTGGACGATGAGGCCCGGCGACCTTGCCTCGAGTATATCGACACGCTGGTCGACGGCCCCTTCGTGCAGTCGCTCTTCGATCCCACGCTACCCTTCAGGGGCAGCAGCAACCAGCGCATTCTGCACCTGTCGCAGGGGCAGAAAACAGAATGAGGCAATTCAGTGTTTACACGGCCCGGTAGTAATCCTGCAGGAGGCAGCGGGCTATGAAATCCCAATTATCGGCCACGAGCTGCGGGTTGCCGTCGGCAAAGCAGGCATCGGGCAGCAAGCCGTGCGAGCAGAGGTAGAGCAGCAGGTCTACGGGGCAACGTCCCGGCACGGTGAGCAGCGATATGGCCCCTTTGCGGGCCTCCTCGGGGTTGTACCAGGGGTTGGCCGGGTCGGCTATGTATTGGGCAATATCCGAAGCCACCAGCATCCCTTTATAGGGAGTTACGTAGAGGACGAAATTCTTTTTGTGAGCCAGGTGCGACAGGTGTCCGCCTTCGGTCTCGCCCCATTGCATCCCTTCGGTGAGGAAGCGGTCGAGCTCGGCATACGAGCCGATATACTTCACGGGGCTGCCGCCCGTCGATTGGGTGAACTGCTGGTAATAGGGGTGCAGCTCTTTCTGCTCTTCGAGCTCTTCGGGCAGGGTGTGTTGCCACAACAGCGACACCCATTCGTGAGCAAAGAGGGCCAGCGGTCCGGCCGGCAGGGTGTAGAGCGACTCGCGGCGCAGTTTTTCGAGTCGGTTCAGTTTCTCTTTGTCGGTGTGATTCGGTTTGCTGTGCACCTCGTGCAGCAGTTGGCGGGCCAGTGAGCGGTTCGACGGTCCCAGCAGGAACGATTCCCAAAAGAGCCATTCGGCAAAGCGGTACCGCGCCTCGGGGTCGGAGGTATCGTTCAGTTCGGGTTGGCAAAACTCTTGCAGCAGCGGCGAGTCGGGTGCCGTTTCGTATTCGCTCTCAAGCAGATTGTAGATGGGGTCGGCCGTGGCGATGAGGTCGGCATCGAGAGGCGACAGCACCTCGTGTTCGTTGCCGTAGGCAGCCGACAGATACCACAGCAGCACCCGCACGTCGTCGCGGTTCACCTCGCCTTCGTAGTAGGCTTCGGGGGTAAAGAAGGGCAGTGTACGCCCGTAGAAAGCCTGGTGCTGGGCCACGAATGCCGCCCACAGCCCGGTGCCCGACAGGATGTCGGCAAAGTAGCCCACGAGGTCGCAGCAGATTGATTTTACCGCGTCGTCGCTCCAGCGCGTCTTCAGCGGCGATTGTTTTATCTCGTCGTACAGCCGGTTGGCCAGTCGCGTGTAGTAGCGGTCGCTGTCGGTGGTGAGGGTATAGGGCTGCCGCGCCAGCCATTGTTGCAGGGTGATGTTCATGTGGTCGTCTTTTAGAGGGTGATACAAAGGCAGGCAGACCGGGTAGCGGCCCGCCTGCAAGTCGATTAAGCCTCGCCGCCGGGAGCCATGAAGGGAGGCATGCCTCCGCCCCGTTGTTGCGGGTCGTTCATCTGGATGGGACCGAACTGGGATTCATATTTGCGGATGTTGTCCTGCAGGGCGAAGAGCAGCCGTTTGGCATGCTCGGCCGTGAGGATGATGCGCGATTTCACCGGTGCTTTGGGAGCGCCCGGAGTTACCCGGATAAAGTCGATGACAAACTCCGACGGAGCGTGCGAAATGATGGCCAGGTTGGAGTAGGTACCTTCGGCTACGGCAGCCGACAACTCTATTTGAATCTCTTTTTTCTCTTCCATGATGTCAGTTTAGTTTGAAATAATAATATTTATAATTGAAATTTACTTGGTTCACATATACTTGCAGCGTGGTGTAGGGGCGGTTGCGATACCCCTCGATGTTGAACGACGAGTAGAGGTTGCTCCAGTGTCCCTCGGGGTCGTCGTTGCGGCTGTGGCGCAGCTCCACCTTGAGGGTATCGCCCTCGAGGGTCGATTCGTCGGCTACGAGCATGATGCTGTGCGGCTGGCTGTGGTAGTCGATACGGTAGCGCAGGTTGAGGAAATCGCCCGTTTTCCAGATGCTTTGCAGGTAGAGGGTATCGTCGGGCAACTCGGTCATCCGCTCGTGCGAGACCAGCCGCAGGGTATCGAAGTGGATGGCCGAGAGGGCCTGCACCTCTATCCGTTTGCGGGTCGTGCTCAACTCCTCGACGGGGCGGTATTGCAGCAGCACGCGCACCCCTTCGGCCGTGCGGCTCTCGTCTACCGCGCCGATGGGGCAGAGGGTATCCATCGGGGACGAGTCGGTGGCCTGGCAGGTGAAGTAGGTCCCTTCGTTGCCCCGGTGGCAAGTGACGATGTCGGCATAGAAGATGCCGTAGAGATCCTCCTCCTTCTCGCAGGCCGTCAACAGCAGCAACGGCACGGCGAGCAGCCACCAGCGACGGGCGACGTGTCGTTTCATACCTCGGCCTCCTCCTTCCCGGCCGGTTCCACGATAGAGCCGT
The DNA here is from genome assembly GCF_946496565.1 of uncultured Barnesiella sp. Lineage (NCBI taxonomy): Bacteria > Pseudomonadati > Bacteroidota > Bacteroidia > Bacteroidales > Barnesiellaceae > Barnesiella > uncultured Barnesiella sp. The sequence goes on along the minus strand of NZ_CAMMHD010000012.1, from coordinate 14,925 downwards.
CTTTCATGAAGAGGATGCGGTCGGTCATTTGGGCCAGTGTCTCGTCGTGGGTGACGATGACGAAGGTCTGCTTGAACTCGTCGCGCAGGTCGAAGAAGAGCTTGTGCAGCTCGATTTTGTTTTTCGAGTCGAGGCTGCCCGAGGGTTCGTCGGCCAGAATTACCGAGGGACGGTTGATGAGGGCCCGGGCCACGGCCACCCGCTGCTTCTCGCCGCCCGAGAGTTGGGCCGGTTTGTGTGCCAGCCGGTCGCCCAGACTCAGAAAGTCGAGTATCCGCTTGGCCTCCCGCTCCGCCTCCGAGCTGTTGCGTCCGCCGATGAGGGCGGGTATCATCACATTTTCGAGGGCCGAGAACTCGGGCAACAGTTGGTGAAACTGGAAGACAAACCCGATGTGTCCGTTCCGGAATCGGGCCATCTCGCGGTCGGGCAGGTTGTCTACCCGCTTGCCGTCGTAGCGTATCTCGCCGCAATCGGGCTTGTCGAGGGTACCGACAATTTGCAGCAGCGTGGTCTTGCCGGCGCCGCTCGCTCCTACGATGGCAACAATTTCGCCCTGCTCGATGGTGGCGTCGATTCCCTTCAGCACCTCGAGCGAGCCGTAGCTCTTGTGTATGTTTTTAATCTCTATCATGATTCCGTAAGTTTTCGTATCACGTAGCTGGCCAGATGGCAGCCAAACAGGGCCGGCAGATACGACAGGGTGCCCACGGTCGACTTCTTGTTGCGCTCGCCCTCTACGGCTATGACGGCGTGCGGGTCGGCCTGTTCGGTCGAGAATACCGTTTTCAGTCCCTTGGTGATGCCTGCCTTGCGCAGCCGCAGCCTTACGGCCCGGGCCAGTCCACAGTGATAGGTGTCGGCGATGTCGGCCAGGCGAATGGCCGACGGGTCTTTGCGGCCACCTGCACCCATCGACGAGACGATGCGCACCTTGTGACGCAGGCAATAGGTGATGAGGGCAATCTTGGGCGCCAGGGTGTCGATGGCATCGACTACGAAATCGACCGGTTCCCGCTCGAGCAGGGCCGGGATGTCGTCGGCTTCGAGGAATCGCTGTTTGGCGGTGAGCTGCAACTCGGGGTTGATGTCGAGCAGCCGCTCGGCCATCACCTCGGTCTTGGGTCGCCCCAGCGTGCTGTGCAGCGCTACGAGCTGGCGGTTCAGGTTGCTCTCGGCCACCGTGTCGCCGTCGACGATGGTCATGCGGCCTACGCCGGCCCGGGCAATCATCTCGGCCGCATAGGCACCCACGCCTCCAACACCCACCACCATAACATGGGCGCGTTGCAACCGCTCCATGGCGGCATCGCCCATCAGCAGGCGGGTTCGCGACAGCCACTCTTCGTTCATCGTATCTTCTCTTTTTGTATTTTATCAATTTACGAAGATACTCTTTTTTTGGAGAAAATCGGAATCCCCGTCCGTAAAATGAATGTTCGCGGCTTCATTTTCCCGACGGAATCGCTTGAATGTGAGCGGAGATACCGTTTCGTAGAATTTGTTTCGTCGTCCATTTATGCTATCTTTGCTTGTGAAAGTCCCCGCCTCGACGGTTGGGTCGCTTACCCGATTTGCCGGACGGAGGGGACGAGCATAACCCTTAAAACCGAAAGAACGATATGGATATTGTATGGATTGTTTTGGGAGCCTTGTGCCTGCTCGTGGGGCTGGCCGGCTGTTTTCTTCCCGCACTGCCCGGGCCGCCGCTGGCCTATGTGGGTATGTTGTTGCTGCACATTACCGAGCGGGTGCAGTTTACTGTCACGCAACTGGTTGTGTGGGCCATCCTGGTCATTGTGGTGCAGGTGCTCGACTACTTCACCCCGCTCATCGGCACCAAATACGGGGGTGGCAGCAAGTGGGGCAATCGCGGCTGCATAGCCGGCACGGTGATAGGCATGTTTTTCTTCCCGCCGTGGGGTATCATTCTGGGCCCTCTGGTGGGGGCTATCGCAGGCGAACTGTTGGGTGGCAAGCTCACGCACGAAGCCCTCAGGGCAGGGCTGGGAGCCTTTGTGGGTTTCCTGCTGGGTGTAGTGATCAAGGTATCGCTCTGCGGCTACTTCATCTATGAGTTTGTAGCGGCACTCGTGTGAGAGCCGTTACCGGGCCGGCAAGAGGAACCCGTATTGAATCAGATGTATTTAAAAAGCAACCGAGGCTGCTCCGTGTGGAGTAGCCTCGGTTTTTATTGGAGTTAATCGATTTTCGATTAGAGTTTCGGGCCGGCAGCAACCAGAGCCTTACCAGCGGCGTTGCCTTCGAACTTAGCGAAGTTCTTGATGAAGCGGCCTGCCAGGTCTTTGGCTTTTTCATCCCACTCGGCAGCGTTGGCATAAGTGTCGCGCGGGTCGAGGATGTTCTTGTCAACACCCGGCAATTCGGTAGGAACAACGAAGTCGAAGTAGGGGATAACTTTCGTCGGAGCCTTGTCGATAGAACCGTCGAGGATGGCGTCGATGATACCACGAGTATCGCGGATCGAGATACGTTTGCCCGTACCGTTCCAACCCGTATTTACGAGGTAAGCCTTGGCACCGACCATTTCCATCTTCTTAACCAGCTCTTCGGCATATTTGGTAGGATGCAGCGAAAGGAAGGCAGCACCGAAGCAAGCCGAGAAAGTAGGAGTCGGCTCGGTGATACCACGCTCGGTACCGGCCAATTTGGCGGTGAAGCCCGAGAGGAAGTAGTATTTCGTTTGCTCGGCGTTCAGGATAGAAACGGGGGGCAATACACCGAATGCGTCGGCCGACAGGAAGATAACCTGTTTGGCGTGCGGGCCTTTCGATACCGGTTTAACGATGTTGTTGATGTGGTAGATAGGATACGATACACGGGTATTCTCCGTTACGCTCTTGTCGGCGAAGTCGATCTTACCGTTGGCGTCAACCGTTACGTTCTCGAGGAGGGCGTCACGTTTGATGGCGTTGTAGATATCGGGTTCGCTCTCTTTGTCGAGGTTGATAACCTTGGCATAGCAACCACCTTCGTAGTTGAATACACCGTCGTTGTCCCATCCGTGTTCGTCATCACCGATGAGCAGACGTTTCGGGTCGGTCGACAGCGTGGTTTTACCCGTACCGGAGAGACCGAAGAAGATAGCGGTGCTCTTGCCCTCTTTGTCGGTGTTGGCCGAGCAGTGCATTGAAGCCATGCCTCTCAGGGGGTTCAGGTAGTTCATGATCGAGAAGATACCTTTCTTCATCTCACCACCGTACCAGGTGTTCAAGATTACTTGCTCGTTGGTCTTCAAGTTGAATACCGTAGCGGTTTCGGAGTTCAAGCCCAGTTCTTTGTAGTTGTCAACTTTGGCTTTGGCAGCGTTGAACGATACGAAATCGGGTTCGCCGTAGTTGGCCAGTTCCTCTTCGGTAGGACGGATGAACATGTTCTTAACGAAGTGAGCTTGCCATGCAACCTCCATGATGAAACGTACTTTCAGACGAGTAGCGGGGTTGGCACCGCAGAACGTATCCATCACGAACAGTCTCTTGCCCGAGAGTTCTTTTACGGCTTTGGCTTTCAAATCGGCCCAAGCAGCTTCGGAGCAAGGTTTGTTGTCGTTTTTATATTCGTCGCTGGTCCACCAGAGAGTGTCCTTGCTGGCTTCATTCATTACAAAGAATTTATCTTTGGGAGAACGACCGGTATAGATACCCGTCATTACATTCACAGCACCAAGTTCAGTTACCTGACCTTTTTCGTAGCCTTCCAAGCCTGCTTTGGTCTCTTCCTCAAACAGCACTTCGTAAGAAGGATTGTGTAAAATCTCTTTTACATCTTTAATACCATACTTGCTTAAATCTAATGTTGCCATTGTTCTTGAATTTAATGGTTTATAAAATGTTTATTTGTATTCTTAGTCCATGAAAACCGACTGCAAAATTAAAAACAAATTCTACAAGTAGCGATGTAATTAAAGAAAATTTTCGCTAATTGTTTGTATTTATTACAAATATACCCCGAATCGCTATGCCGGCATAGCAAAAAGGCGCTTTTTTTAGGGCAAACAGGAGAAAAAACAATTTATAATTTTCTAAAACAAAATTTATACGTACTTTTGCTCTTCGGCAAAAAACAGAAAAGTATGGAAGTTATCAATTTTGCCGAGAAAAACTCGGTAGTAAACCGGTTCATGGCCGAATTACGGGATGTGAACATTCAGAATGACCGGATACGGTTTCGTCGGAATCTCGAGCGCATTGGCGAAATCATGGCTTACGAAATAAGCCATCGCCTCCATTACTCCGAAAAAGAGGTAACCACCCCGCTGGGAACCGCACGGGTCAATCTGCCCGACGATACGGTGGTGCTGGCTACGATCTTGAGAGCCGGTCTCCCGTTCCACCAGGGATTCCTCAGTTGTCTCGACGATGCCGAAAATGCTTTTGTATCGGCGTATCGTAAATACAAGGACAAACTCAATTTCGACATCTTCATCGAGTATATTGCCTCGCCTCGTCTCGATGGCAAGGTACTCGTCATCACCGATCCCATGTTGGCTACCGGTGGTTCCATGGAGTTGTCGTACAAGGCATTGCTTACCAAAGGTACCCCCAAGAGCGTGCATGTGGCTTCGGTCATTGCCAGTCGGCAGGCCATCGATTATGTGAAACAACATTTCCCCGACGACACGACCTTGTGGGTGGGAGCCATAGACGACCAGCTCGACGACCACTCCTACATAGTGCCGGGGCTGGGCGATGCGGGCGACCTTGCCTACGGAATCAAGGAGTAGAAGCGGAGGCAAGCGCATAGGAATAAATTGCTGAAATTATAAACATCATGTCAATCACAATTAAGGAAATTGCCGGGAATCGTGCTCTAAAGAATTTTGTCAAGTTCTCGATCGATTTGTATGAGGGCAACGAGTATTATGTGCCCTCACTGGTCCTGGACGAGGTGGGCACGTTGAGTGCAAAAAGCAATCCGGCATTCGACTTTTGCGAATCGGTCTATTACATGGCTTATCGCGACGGTAAGCCCGTGGGACGTATAGCCGGTATCATCAATCGCAAAGTCAACGAAAAGACCGGCGAGAAGGCAGCTCGGTTCGGTTTTGTCGATTTTATCGACGACCGCGAGGTGAGCAAGGCGCTCTTCGACGCCGTGGAGAATTGGGCCCGTTCCAAGGGAATGAACGAAATTCACGGTCCCCTCGGGTTTACCGATATGGACCCCGAAGGGCTGCTGGTCGAGGGATATGACCAGCTGGGTACCATGGCTTCGATTTACAACTATCCCTACTATGTCGACCACATCGAGGGTATGGGATATGAGAAGGCCGTCGACTGGGTCGAGTATAAAATCAAGGTGCCCGAGAGTGTGCCCGAGAAGCACCAACGCATCAGCGACATCGTGCAGCGCAAGTACAATCTGCGTATCCTCAAGTTCAAAAAGGTGTCGGAGATTCATAAGGGAAAATATGGACAGAAGATTTTCGACCTTATCAACGATGCCTATGCCGAACTCTACGGTTATTCGGCACTCTCGCAACGGCAGATCGATTACTACGTCAACATGTATATCCCGGTGTTGCGCCTTGAGAATGTGACGCTTATTGTCGATGAGCACGACGATCTCGTGGCCGTGGGTATTGCCATGCCGTCGTTGTCGAAAGCATTGCAGAAATCGAGAGGCCGCCTCTTCCCCTTCGGGTTTGTCCCTTTGCTCAAGGCTTTGAAAGGAAAGAACGATGTCGTAGACCTGTTGTTGGTGGCCGTGCGCCCCGACTATCAGAGCAAGGGTGTCAATGCTCTTCTCTTCTCCGACTTGATACCGGTCTTTATCCGCAACGGGTACAAGTATGCCGAGAGCAATCCCGAACTCGAGGAGAACGAGAAGGTGCAGTCGCAGTGGCAATACTTCGAGCGTCATCAGCACAAGCGCCGTCGGGCTTATACCAAGAAACTCTGATAACGGCTCGAGCCTCGGGTTTCGAGTGTCGGACCCGTTGCACATAGCCTGTACAGATAGCAACTTTTATCGCACCCCCTGTCACGGACAAAAGGCCGTGGCTGGGGGTGTGTCTGTTTTTGGGGGGTGTGAAGCTGAGACTCTTTCGTGCAAGTGGCGGGTGTGGCCGATGGTCCGTCTCGACAGAACGAATAAAAAAAATTTGCTGTCGGGGCTAAGGGTAGGACTCTCTTTTTGTGTCACAATAGTAGTGCTTGAAATCCTTATTATTATAATAATAGTATATTCACATGAAAAACCAGTTTTACTTCAAGAAAAAAGCGGGGATTCTGCTCCTCTCTTTGTGTGCCGCTGTTGGCTTGTGCGCACAAAATCCGATTGTTGTCTTGGAGGCCGAGAATGCCGACTCGGTTCATGCTCCGGCTAAAGTCAAGTCGGTCGATGGCTTCTCGGGAGGCAAATATGTCGGTGGCAACGATCCCGGCAGCTACCTCTTCTTTCACGATGTCGAGATGGATGAGGCCGGGACTTACGAGTTCAAAACCTATTTCAACTGCAACGGCACGCGCCGCTTCACCGTCAAGGTAAACAACTACCCCGAGGTAGAGTGTTCGGTAAAGGGTACGGCCAAATGGGATACGCCGCCGGCCGAGACCACGAGCGTGCTCGTCTATATGGCTGCCGGCAAGAACAACATCAAGATTACACCCTATCCCACGACGTCGGGTGGTCCCAACCTCGACAAGTTCGAGATTCTCGAAACGACCGAAACGCCGCTGCCCGTACCTCACGAGGGTTTCCCTATCGTGCTGGAGGCCGAGTATGCCCACCTGTCGGGTACCCTCAAGGTGAAGACGCTCGAAGGTATGTCGAACGACCGTTACGTGGGCGACTTCAACAAGGATACCAACTCGGCTCTGCAGTTTACCTGCATCGATATTCCCGAAGAGGGTCCCTACGAATTGAAGATATTCACCAACGACCCGATGGGTCGTCCGCTCGACATACAGACCAACAACTACGCCAAAATCTACATCAACGTGAACAAATCGCAAGGCGGCTGGGACCAGCTGCCCACAGCCGAAACTTCGGTACTTGTCTGGCTCGACAAGGGGCTCAACACCATCTCGTTTACCGAGTCGTGCCGCAACAGTGGACCCAATATCGACAAGATAGAGATTCACGAGACCGACGAACCGATGGAGCGTCCCGACATCGAGAAGCCCTATCCCGAGTCGTGCAAGGAGATTGACGAGTATAAGATTTCGTTCATGGGCTCGTCGGTATGCTACGGTACCGGTGCTACCAACAACTATGGCTATGCCTACATGTATGCCTACCTGTTGGAACAACGGGCACAACAGGGTATCGGTCGGGATTGGATTTCGTCCAACATTTCGATAGGCGGCAACACGACCCAGATGGTGCTCGACCGTTGGGAGCGCGATTTGCTGCGCGACTGCGGCCGCTACGTCTTCTACGGCCTCTCGCTCGGTAACGAGCGCAACGACGGTACACCTACCCAACAGGCGGCCATCAACTACGAGAAGGGTATGAAGCAGCTCATCCATCAGGCCGATTCGGTAGGCATCGTTCCCGTCATGGCCAACAACTATGCCAATGCCGGTTTCAATGCCGACGACTACGAGATTTTGAAAAACCTCAACCTCACCATCCAGCAATGGACGGTTCCCTCGGTCAACATGCTGGGTGCTGTCGACGACGGTTCGGGCCGCTGGGTCAAAGCCATCGAGAGCGATGGCGCTCACCCCAACTCCGACGGTCACCGCGAGTTCTCCTACGCCATCGTACCTTCGCTCTTCGATGCCCTCGATGCCGGCAAGGAGGCCCCGGAGCGTCAGGAGAGCACGGCCTTTGAACTGGGTACGGCTACCTCTACACAGCATATCGAATTCACGCCCGAGAATATTGTTCACCCCTTTACTCTCTCGTTCGAGGTGAATGCCGCTTCGGCCGGTACACTGGCCTCGTTCGAGAATGAAAGCGGTATGGGTCGCCTCGTTGTCGACGAGAGCGGCAACCTGGTCTATCGCTCGCCGCTGGGTGGGGAGATTGTTTCGACCGTAGCCTTCACGGCCGGTAGCTGGCACACTGTTTCGCTCACCCACTACTATGCTTGGGGTATGACCCAGCTCTATGTCGACGGTGTCCATGCCGGACAGTTGGCCGAGAAGCTCGTGGTGAAACGCTTTGCCTTGGGTGGAAGTGCAGCCCCCGCAGAGGCTCAGTACCGTCAGCTCTTCTTCTGGCGCTCGGGTATGAATGCCGAGGAGCTGGCCGCCGTAGCCGAAGGCAAGATGTTGCGCTCGAGCCTCGAGATTTATGCTCCGTTGAGCGCCGAGGTACCTCTGCTCAACCTGGCCCAGAGTACCAACACCCTCTCGCTGGTCGACAACAGCACGTCGGGCATTGCCTCGGTCAAGGTCGACAACCTGTTGTTTTCGCCCAATCCGGTCAGGCAGGGCAGCCGGGTCAACGCCGGTTGCACCGGTCGGTTCGACATCTATTCGGTGAACGGTATGCTGGTCGATAGCCAGTCGTTGCGGGCCGAGGGCGATACCCTCTCGACCGATACTCTTACGGCCGGTACCTATCTGGTACTCCTCGAAGGTACGGCTCAAAAGGGTCTGCTCATTATCTATTAAGCATTTTATCGCGTAGTAACTATCTTTTCCCTTCAGGGGGCAAGGCTCGTCGGGTCGACCATCCGCGAGTTATCGCCCCCTTTTCTATTTTAATTTTTTTCAACAAACATACCGTTCGAATCATAAAAAAGAGTTAATTTTGCCGCTGTTTTTCAAACCGGCGCGAATGCCGGTTCGCTTGAGTCGCACTTTTGCCGGGCTTGCCGGTGTTGCTATCGAGTGACCTCTGTTGAGAAAAAGAGGATAATAACAGGTATTATATATAGGTAAAGAAAGATGAAAAGCAGATTGGATTTTCACCCGAAGTTCGTGGCTTCGTTGGCCAGCTATTCCAAAGAGAGATTTCTGAAAGACCTCATGGCCGGTATCATTGTGGGCATCGTGGCACTGCCACTGGCCATCGCTTTTGGTATCGCCTCGGGGGTATCGCCCGAAAAGGGTCTTATTACAGCCATCATCGGTGGCTTCCTGGTTTCGTTTCTGGGCGGTAACAGCGTGCAGATAGGCGGGCCTACCGGTGCCTTTATCGTCATTGTCTACGGCATCATACAGACCTACGGTCTCGAGGGGTTGGCCATCGCTACCTTCATGGCGGGCTTGATTCTGGTGCTCATGGGCTGCTTCCGGTTGGGAACCATCATCAAGTTCATACCTTATCCCATTGTGGTGGGATTCACCAGCGGTATCGCCCTCACCATCTTTGCCACACAGATAAAGGACCTGCTGGGGCTCACGATGGAGAGTGTGCCGGCCGACTTCATATCGAAGTGGATTGCCTACTTCCAGCACATCGATACCACCAACTTCTGGTCGCTGGGCATCGGGGTGCTCAGTATCCTCATCATCGCCTATACGCCACGTATCTCCAACAAGATACCGGGTTCGCTCATGGCCATTATCCTGATGACGGTACTGGTCTATATCCTCCGTAATGTCTGGGGCATTGAGGGTATCGAGACGATTGGCGACCGCTTCAACATCAGCAGCGAAGTGCCCGAGCCGCAGTCGCTCAATATCAACATGGATACCATCAACCAACTCCTTTCTCCGGCCTTCACCATCGCCGTGCTGGGGGCTATCGAGTCGTTGCTCTCGGCTACCGTGGCCGACGGTGTGACCGGCGACAAGACCAACTCGAACACCGAGCTGATAGCCCAGGGGGCTGCCAATATCGTGGTGCCCTTCTTCGGCGGTATCCCCGTGACCGGTGCCATTGCCCGCACCATGACCAACATCAACAACGGCGGCCGCACCCCGGTAGCCGGCATGATACACGCCGTGGTGTTGCTGCTGATATTCCTCTTCCTCATGCCGCTTATCCGGCTGGTGCCCATGTCGTGCCTGGCCGGTGTGCTGATTGTGGTTTCGTATAACATGAGCGGCTGGCGCACGGTGCGCTCGCTGCTGAAGAACCCCAAGTCGGACGTATCGGTGCTCATCATCACCTTCCTGCTCACCGTCATCTTCAACCTGACGATTGCCATCGAGATAGGTCTGTTGCTGGCCGTAGTGCTCTTCCTGCGCCGGATGACCGAGACGACCAAAATCTCGGTATTCCACGACGAGCTCGACATTGCCCACGGCACCGAGTCGAATCAGCACGAGGTGCTGAAGGTGGCCCCGGGGGTAGAGGTGTACGAAATCGAAGGCCCCTTCTTCTTCGGTATCGCCACCAAGTTCGACGAGCTGATGCGCAGTATGGCCGACCGTCCGCTGGTGCGCATCATCCGCATGCGCAAGGTGCCCTTCATCGACTCCACGGCCCTGCACAACCTCGAGATTCTGATTACCTCGTCGCAGAAGGAGAAGATACATGTGATTCTCTCGGGTGTCAATCCCCAGGTACACGAGACGCTGAAAAAGGCCAATATCGACCGCCTCATCGGCGACGACCACATCTGCGACCACATCACCAAGGCGGTGGCCAAGGCCAACGAGTTCGTGGCCGAAATGCAGAAATAGGCCCGTGGGGCGGAGCGGCTTCGGTGCCGCGCCTCTCTTCCACGACGATGCTATACAAATAACGCCCGGGGCAACGGCCCCGGGCGTTATTATTTTGTTCGGTCGAGCGTGCGGTTATTTCAGTTTCCACTCCACGCCCTCTTTGGTATCTTTGATTTCGAAACCGATTTCGGTCAACTTGTCGCGGATGTAGTCCGAGGTGCTCCAGTCCTTGCGGGCCTTGGCCTCCTTACGTACGTCGAGCAGCAGGTCTACGGCTTTGTGGTAAGCCTCGTTACCTTCGTCCGAAGCCTTGGCCTCCTCGCGGATACCCATGATGTCGAAGAGGAAGGTCGAGAAGGTCTCCTTCAGGTGGGCGATGTCGTCGGCCGTCAGTTTGGCTTCGCCGGCCAGCGCCGTGTTGATGATCTTCACCGCTTCGAAGAGGTGCGAGATGACGATAGGCGTGCTCAGGTCGTCGTTCATGGCCTCGTAGCAGTGCTCGCGGATAGCCTTGACATCGACCGTCGAGGTGTCGCTCGGCGTGATTTTGGCCAGGTTGTTCCAACCCTCGAGCATGCGTTGCAGAGCCTTTTCAGAGGCTTGCAGCGCCTCGTTGCTGAAGTCGACGGTGCTGCGGTAGTGGGCCTGCAGGATGAAGAAGCGTATGGTCATGGGCGAGTAGGCCTGTTGCAGCAGCTTGTGGTTGCCGGTGAAGAACTCGTCGAGGGTGATGAAGTTGCCCAGCGACTTGCCCATCTTCTGCCCGTTGATGGTAATCATGTTGTTGTGCATCCAGTAGTGCACCGTTTCGTGACCCTGTGCGGCTACCGATTGGGCAATCTCGCACTCGTGGTGGGGGAAGAGCAGGTCCATGCCGCCGCCGTGGATGTCGAACTCCTCGCCCAGATACTTGGTGCTCATGGTCGAGCACTCGAGGTGCCAGCCGGGGAAGCCGTCGCTCCAGGGCGAAGGCCAGCGCATGATGTGCTCGGGGGCTGCCTTTTTCCAGAGGGCGAAGTCGAAGCTGTTGTGCTTCTCGCTCTGCCCGTCGAGCTCGCGGGTAGTGTTGAGCAGGTCGTCGATGTTGCGGCCCGACAGTTTGCCGTAGTGGTGGTCTTTGTTGTATTTCACCACGTCGAAGTAGACCGAGCCGTTGCTCACGTAGGCGTAGCCGGCCTCGAGAATCTTCTTGATGTATTCGATCTGTTCGATGATGTGTCCCGAGGCATGCGGCTCGATGCTGGGGGGCAGCACGTTGAGGGCCTCCATGGCCTTGTGGTAGCGGTTGAGGTAATATTGTACCACCTCCATCGGCTCGAGCGACTCGAGGCGGGCCTTCTTGGCGATTTTGTCTTCGCCTTCGTCGGCATCGTTTTCGAGGTGACCCACGTCGGTGATGTTGCGCACGTAGCGCACTTTATACCCCAGATGCTTGAGGTAACGGAACAGCACATCGAAGGTGATGGCGGGACGGGCGTGTCCCAAGTGCGCGTCGCCGTAGACGGTGGGACCGCATACATACATGCCCACATAGGGCGGGTTCAGCGGTTTGAACTCCTCCTTTTTACGGTCGAGCGTATTGTAGATGAAAAAGGGTTGTGTCATATCGTGTCTGTTTAGATAGCTTGTTCAGGTTGTTCCCTTAATCGTTGCTGCGGCCGAAGAAGCGGAGCAGATAGAGGAACAGGTTGATAAAGTCGAGGTAGAGCGACAGGGCTCCGATGGTGGCCAGTTTGCCCATTTGCGAGGACTCTACTTCGTAGGCGGCGTTTTTGATTTTCTGCGTATCCCAGGCGGTGAGGCCGATAAAGAGGGCTACACCCACGAAGCTGATAATCCAGTCGAGGGTGCTGCTGGCTACGAAGATGTTTACTACCGTAGCGATGATGAGGCCGAAGAGGGCCATCACGCAGTAGCTGCCGAATCGGGTCATGTCGTTTTTGGTCACCAGGCCGTACACGCTCATGGCACCGAATACACCGGCCGTGATGAAGAAGGTGTAGGCGATGGAGCCCAACTCATACACCACGAATATCGACGAGAATACCACGCCGTTGAGTATGGCGTAGAGGTAGAAGAGCAGGGTGGCCGTAGCGGTGCTGAGCTTGTGGAGCATGCCCGAGAGGACGAACACGACAGCCAGCTCGGCAATCATCAGGCCGAAGAAGATGGCCCGGCTGCCCAGAATGGTGGTCAGCAAGGCGGGCGACGAGGCTACGTAGAGTGCCGTGAAGGCAGTCACCACGAGAGCCAGGAACATGCGCACATATACTTTGCGCATCACGGTCGACAACACCGATGAGGTGGCTGTCGATTTATACGAATCATACGAGTTTTCCATATCTGTCTGGTTTTAAAAGGTTGTTGTTCTTTACATACGGTCGGGCACCTCGATGCCGAGCAGACCCATACCGGTCTTGATGACCTTGGCCACGTTGGCCGAGAGCATCAGGCGGAAGGCCCGTACCTGGGCATCCTCCTCGCGCAGGATGGCGTAGTCGTGGTAGAACTGGTTGTACTCCTTGACCAGGTCGTACACGTAGTTGGCAATGAGCGAGGGGCTATATATGCGACCGGCCTCGGCTACGACCGAGGGGAAGTCGGCCAGGTGCTGGATGAGCGAAATCTCTTTCTCGGTAGGCTCTACGTGGCTGGTATCTACGCTGTGGTAGTCGATACCGGCTTCGGCAGCCTTGCGCATCACCGAGCAGATGCGGGCGTGGGTATACTGGATGAAGGGCCCCGTGTTGCCGTTGAAGTCGATCGACTCTTTGGGGTTGAAAGTCATGTTCTTGCGGGGGTCTACCTTCAGGATAAAGTATTTCAAGGCACCCAGGCCTACGATGCGCGAAATCTCTTCGGCCTCTTCAGGGGTACAGCCGTCGAGTTTGCCCAGTTCGGCCGAGGTCTCGCGGGCGGTGTCAATCATCTCGTCCATCAGGTCGTCGGCATCGACTACCGTACCTTCGCGCGACTTCATCTTGCCCTCGGGCAACTCTACCATGCCGTAGGAGAAGTGCACCAGGTCTTTGCCCCATTTGAAGCCGAGCCGGTCGAGCAGTATGGAGAGAACCTGGAAGTGGTAGTTTTGTTCGTTACCCACCACATAGATCATCTTGTCGATGGGGAAGTCCCTGAAGCGTTGTTGGGCCGTGCCGATGTCCTGGGTCATGTAGACCGAGGTGCCGTCGCTGCGCAACAGCAGTTTCTGGTCCAGGCCCTCGTTCGTCAGGTCGGCCCATACCGAGCCGTCCTCCTTGCGGAACATGAGCCCCTTTTCGAGACCTTCGAGCACTTTGGCCTTCCCTTCGAGGTAGGTCTGCGACTCGTAATAGATCTTGTCGAAGTCTACACCCAGACGGCGATACGTCTCGTCGAATCCGGCATATACCCAGTTGTTCATCATCTCCCAAACCCGACGTACTTCGGGGTCGCCGGCCTCCCATTTGCGCAGCATCTCGCGAGCCTCCTGCATGAGGGGCGATGCGGCTTCGGCCTCTTCGGCCGTCATGCCCTTGGCCTCGAGCTCTTTGAGCTCCTCCTTATAGTGCTTGTCGAAGAGCACGTAGAAGTCGCCGATGAGGTGGTCGCCCTTCTTGCCGGCCTTTTCGGGCGTGATGCCGTTGCCCCACTTCTCCCAGGCCAGCATCGACTTGCAGATGTGGATACCCCGGTCGTTCACGATGTTGGTCTTCACCACCCGGTTGCCGTTGGCTTGCAGAATTTTCGAGAGGCTGTATCCCAGCAGGTTGTTACGTACGTGACCCAGGTGCAGCGGCTTGTTAGTGTTGGGCGAAGAGTATTCGACCATGATGAGCGGAGCATCGGGGGCAGCCTGGCGGATACCGAATTGAGCCTCCTCGTCGATGTGGTGCAGCATCTCGCTCCAGAACGCCGGAGCGATAACCAGGTTGAGGAACCCTTTGATTACGTTGAACGAGGCAACGGCAGGTTCATGCTCCTTCAGGTATTCGCCAATCTCCTGAGCCGTAGCTTCGGGAGCTTTGTGCGAGGCCTTCAAGAAGGGGAAGACCACGAGGGTAAGGTTGCCTTCGAACTCTTTTTTCGTCTTCTGGGGATTGGTCGTCCCGGGGGCCGCGTCGACTCCATACAAGGCTTTCACGGCCTTGGCGGCGGCATCGGATATGATTTGTTCTATTTTCATCTCTCTACTTTATTAAATATATGGGGTACAAAGATAGTGAAAGACGAGCGCAGAGGCAAATGGAAAACGAAGTTTTCGACATTTGACGGTGCCGAGCCGCCTCCTTTCTTCTGGAAAGATAGTGAAAGACGAGCGCAGAGGCAAACGAAAAACGAAGTTTTCGACATTTGACAGTGCCGAGCCGCCTCCTTTCTTCTGGAAAGATAGTGAAAGACGAGCGCAGAGGCA